>NZ_JBHEEW010000008.1:0-244416 GCF_041930185.1 Mycoplana ramosa
GAATGAGCTACGATGAGCCGAAAATCCTCTCTTCTCGATTAAGCCACTTCTGTCTCAAAGGCGCTGATCCGGAACAGAGGAAATTAACTACCAGACGCTGGCGGAAGAACTCGCCCGTCTGACGCGGACAGCGATGGCCTCTTACCGAGACCTGATTGTTACGGCGCATGAGAGAATTTTCTGATGACAATGGCGTGCGCCCACGCAGTTGGCTCATTATTGCGTGACCTCGCGGATAACGCGCAGCTGCTCGGAGACGTAGATGACAACAGAGGAATTCGTTACCCTTCATGCGAAGGCGATTGAAGTAATCGATCAAGTCGGATGGCATTGGTTTGGTTATCATTTCCAGAACGGTCCGCGACCGTTTGCGACGAGTATCCTATCGTCGTGCGCCAGCATCAATCGAAAGACGGGCGTTGTCGGAACTGAGCTTTTGGTGGAGTTGGTAAGCATAGGCGGCAGGGTTAGAGACCAGCGCCAATACGAACAGTTGCTTCAAAAGCTGAGCGAAATCCTAGTTATCGAGCGTGTCGTAAACTGCCCCTGGCCGGAGGGAACAACGTTTGAGCATGAGCCAGCCGCAATCCGCAACGGCCCGCGGCCTGAAATACTTGTCACCTCCCCGAACGGTAGGCTGATAGTTGAAGTGAAATCTCCTTCGCTATTGAACCATGTAATGGCGCGGGGGGAAAACGAGGTCCAAGTCCCGTATCGAGGGGGCATTCCATTGGAGACTGCACGCCAGATCACGAGGGGTGAGATAACGCTGCCGAGGGACAATCCTGTCTTTGATTTCCTGCGAGATGGCGAACGCAAATTCGCAGGTTTCAGGGATGATGGTTCTACCTCTTCTCTTCTCGTCATCGTGTGGGACGACTATATATACGAACCTATTTCAACTTTAGTGAATGAAGCGAGTGGCTTGCTCACGCCAAATTCGTTTGCGCGAGGAGCTGACGGGACCGCCGAGAGGTTTCCAAACGTCGACAACGTTATCCTCGTGCGTCACCTGAACTATTTCGTCGAAGCGGCGGCGGAACGGCCTTTGATGGATCGCGAGCACGGCATGGACTTCGGTAACGAGCAGGCTTTGCCCAACGTAGTTTTTGAGGGTCATGGTGGGCGGCCGATCCCGGCATTCGTGCTGGAGGCCTTGCGGGCATATCCGCATGACGATCCCGAGCTGCGCAGATTCGCCGAATATAACCCACAAGATGTGGTTTTCTGGGTCGGTGGGCAGCCGAAAGGCTAGGAGTTGAAGCTAGAAGTGGCTGCGCCAATCGCTTCCGCCTTAATTGCAACGATCGAAAAGGTAGGCATGGAATTCCCCGCACTCTCGATGTCGAAAGTCGCCAGCGCAGCGTAAATACCTTGGATATGCATGGGCTTCCTCCGTCTCAAAACCTCTGTTGATAGAAATGGGGGACATGCGCACCTTTTCCATAAGGCAAATGCCCGGCTGGGCTCGTCGTCGGGCTACGTTTGCGACGAAGGCTTCCCCACGGGAATGCATCGTGCTTATCTGCCCGCCGAACACCGGGAGGAATGCTCGTGTGCAATCTCTATACCGTGAGGACATCACCGGACGCGATCGCCAGCCACTTCGCGACCGTGGCGTCGGTCCAGACGAACGCTCCCGACGAGGTCTATCCCGGCACGCCCGGAATGGCGATCACGCAATCCGACGGCGGGCGCGAGTTGCGATCCATGACGTGGGGCTTTCCGCTTCGGCTGAAGGATATGAAGCCCGAGGCAAAGCCGAAACCGGTGAACAACATTGCCGACCTGACGAAGCCGATGTGGATCGGGCTTGCTCGGAAGCCGCAGTGGCGGTGTCTCATCCCGTTGACCGCTTTTGCCGAGGCGGAAGGCCCCAAGGGCAAGATGACAAGGACATGGTTCAGCCTTCGTGACGAACCCATATTTGCCTGGGGCGGCTTGTGGCGGGTCTCCGACGAATGGGGACCGGTTTATTCGGGTGCGATGACGGATGCCAACGAGGCCGTCGCTCCCGTCCATAACCGTATGCCTGTCCTCCTCCATCGCGACGAGTACGATATGTGGCTAAACGGCTCGCTCGATGATCTTCTCGCTCTGCAGCAGAGGGTGTTCCCGTCGGACGGTATCGAGATCGACAGGACCTCGGAGCTCTGGGTGCGGAAGCGCTCTACTGGAGCGGAAGCGCCGTAGCCCCTTGAATTCGGAAATCGGCAATCACATCTAGGAGCCATCACCCGTTTCGATAGCCTGCCGCAGTGACTACGTCGCGCGTTGTGCTGTCCGGGTCTGCGAAGGGCGCTCTCCAGTGATGGATCGAGCGCCCTTCGTGTTTGAGTTGTCGCTCACATGGATGGACGTCCGAAAGTGGGGCGCAGGCGCTCGAACTTTGTCGTATGCAGCTCTACCGCAGCAGCCCTTCGCTGTCGAACTGGGCCCAGTCGTCCAGGGATGGAGACAGGTCGTCCGACTTCCCGCTCGCCGCAGATTTCTTCGCCCGCTTTTTCAAAGAGCGCGTCAGCTTCGCCTTGTACGCGGCCCGACGCCTGTTTTCCGCCGCAGCTGCAATGTCGTCCTCCCGCCACTCATCGACGGTACCATTGTTCAATAGTTCCTCGACGACACGCGGATCGAAGACATGGAAGGTGATCTGCTTGGCACGCCCCGCCAATCGCACGGTCCGGGTCCCGGCGCTGGGGAGGCGTCCGTCGGCGAGCCAACGGTGCCTCTCACCCTGCTTGATCACGAGGATGTCCTGGATTTCGCGAGGAATGACGGGCAGGCTTTCGATGTCCTTCATCGCTGACGATACGATGCCGACGGCTGCCTGAAACTCCGTTTTCGCGGACGACGGCATTGCAAGGACGATCTCGCCGCTTTCGAGAACGAGCGACTTTCTCGATGACATGGGGAGCCGCGCGCGCAGTTCCAGCAGAATGCCCTTCGCGCGCACCGCCGATCCGAGGGTGGCGGCAGGGGTCAAAGTCCACGTCCTAAGGAGTTCGATATCACTGGGTTTGTCTTTCGCCATACGGGGGAAATGGGTGCCGATGCGGGTGAAGTCAACGAGGGTCAGCGAGGCGGGAGTACCAATCTGCGTAAGGCGTGTTCTCGACCATATGGCGGTTGAGATCAGGAGTTCCATCGGTCCACCAAACCGGTCCGCGCTCGCCCAGAGCGACTTTCGCGTCGTCCACCCGCCTGCGCGCCTTCACGATCTTGTCCGAGTTTCCCTTCGCGTCCCGCACAGCGCGGCGCGCGGACATTAGGTCGTTTACGAGGCGCTGGCGGTCGGCTTCGGCGAGCGCTGGATTGCTCTTGCGCCAGAGGCGGCCTCGCACGATGAAGTACCTGCCGTCGGGCGTGCTTGGGTAGCCGGGCAACCTTAACGGCATGAGGACTCCTTTGGGTTTTCGTGCACTGTGGACGATAGCTACAGTTTCCGCGGGCTGCCCCCGCGTTGCCTGAAACTGGCCTAGTTGCGCCGGTCGCCTGCGATGTCACCCTTTGTGAAAAAAGGGGACCTCAAAGTGTTCGGATCAAGCAGACTAGCTGCCCTGATGACAATCAGCCGTCAGCTTCAATTTTTAACAAGTACAGTCGCGTCTCGTTCCAGCCGCCAGAGCGACGAGGCTATCGGGAGCGAAATCCTCGAGGTACTTCGGAGCATTGATCACAAGCTTGATGGGATCAGATACGAGATTGAAGACCTCGGGAGAAAGACGGCTCCCCACGGAACCGACTGGGATAGGCGAGCGCCTTACTCAGGCCCGACGGTCGTTGGCCTGCTCGATCAGAAGACATTAGGGGCAACGTCAGCACCGCACACGCTACGCGACCTAAGCTAGGCCCTGTTAGAAACAGCGTGAAATCAACATTATACACTACTGTTCAGAGGTTTGTGGCGGTGAGGCCACTTCTGATCAGAGGTATGTGGCGTCTGGTGCAAACGGTTATGGCGGCTCTGGCAGCTAAGCTGTTGTTTTATGGCGAGCGTTGGATCAGACGTTTATGGCGGGCCACACATCCTAAGCCTCTGGATTTTCATAAAATCTTAGGCATCCGTTTTCCTCCGTACACATTGATGTACGCACGACCGTACACATCGCGGCCCACTGAAAGGGTTCGTTATGTATCTTTGGCGACGATCTTCGGGATTCACGTTCCAACAACGTGTCCCGGCTAGGTTTCGGGAAAAATTGGGGTCATCCCCCATCAGAATCAGTCTCGGTCCGATTTCGGCAGAGGAAGCACGTCGTCGCGCAAGGATTCTGGCCGGGGCGATGACCGAGCAGATCGAGGAACCTAGCATGACCCGAGAAGTCCTTTCCGCCAGCCTGACGGCACTCGCCGCCGAGATCGACCGCATCAGGAAGGAGGACAGGCATCTTCTCTTCACCATGTCATCATCCGACATCCATGAGATTGAGGAAAATGAGATCGTGAGCGACAACGATCGCGGAATAGCCGAACTCATGCGTGAACATCGGGCATCATCGATTCAGAGACGCAATAATCTCAAAGGGATTCGGGCGAGCCTTGAAAGGGTCGGAACGGCGCTTGCCAAGGACAAGGTTGCTTGGGAGGTTGAGCGCGGGACATACGAGAACGTAGTTCGCGTTCTTGGATCGATCGAACGTTCCGCGACATCTGCTGTAGTTGCGGTTCCGGCCGCTCCTGTGAAACCTGAACCGGAGATCGAAGCCGATGCGCGGGCCTTCAAACCGTCCACATTGTTGAGTGTGGCCGGGAGGGCTATTCTGGATGCCCGGAAGTCGGCACTAAATCCAGAGGATAAGGACGCGACCCGGTATGAAGAACGGCTAGAAACAGCCTTCGCGGCGTTTCTGGAAGTCGTTGGCGACAAGCCTTTAACTTACTACCTACCCATTCACATGCAGGACTTCGCCACCTTCCTCGCCCGCGTTCCGAAGAACCGCTCGAAGATCGTGGCATTCAAAGGGCTGTCGCTTCGGCAGACAGTCGAGAAGAATGCAAAGCTGCCACCCGACGAGCGGAACCCGTGTCTGGCAGAAACGACGATCTCCAGCTACCTCTCCGAGGTAAAGAATATCTGGTCGCGGGTGTCGGCTGGTGTGCCCGACTTGCGCGACATGGGGGCCTATCGTGTGTCGATGCCGAAGGACGCTGTAGCGGCCATCGACCGCGAACCTCTTGCCGTTCCTTCAGTCAATGTCTGGCTGAAGGATGCGGCAACGCCGAAGCTCATGAAGAAGCCGCATAAGGCGTGGCTTCCGCTGGCCGGATTACTCACTGGCATGCGGATGGCGGAACTCGTCTATCTTCAGCGGACGGACTTCGTGGATGTCGAGGGTAACGAAATCATCGACCTGACCCGCCCGCTCCGGATAAGAGGGCAGGATATCGACCGTCCGGTAAAGACGAAGACGTCGAAGCGGTACGTCGCTATTCATCCGCTGCTTCGCGACTGCGGTTTTATCGAGTACGCGAAAAGCGTGAAGTCGCCGGACGGCTTCGTTTTTAGCCATTTCCACAAGACCGACGATCCGCCGGATGCCGCACAGAAACAGATGTACAATTGGATGAACAGACTCAGCATTCACGAGACGCAACGGCAGGTGTTCCACAGCCTCCGGCACAGCGCCAAGGACTGGTTCCGCAAAAACGTCGGCGACCGCCTCGCCGATAAACAGTGCGGCCATGCCTTCTCAGGTGTCAGCGCGAATTATGGGGCGAAGCTCTTGGATTCGGATGAAGTCTTGCAGGTAATGAAAATTCCCGCTCCGAAGGGCGTGGATTTTACGCCGTTCACGCAGCCAAAATGACGAAATTCGCAGAATTTTAATCGTCCTATGGTTGTGAGTTAATCAATGGTCGGCGATGTGTAGATTTTACTTAAATTGGGTGAGGAAATATGTGGATACCGAATGTAGATCAAATTAAGTCAGTCCATGAAGAGTTGGTCGTACTTTTCCGGGAAGATGACGATCCAATTTCGCCTCCTGGCATTCGTAGTGAGGACCTTTTGCAATCCGCCGCGAGCCGACCCCTAACCTCATTAGGTGGAGTGGATAAGTACAAGAATACCCTTCAAAAAGTCGCAGCACTATTCCATTCCCTCACAAAAAACCATGCATTCCATAATGGAAACAAGCGTACGGCGACTGTTGTTCTTCTAACTTCTTTATATAGAAACGATCTAAGACTCAAAGAAAATGTCACGGATGATGTATTGTTCGACTTTGTGCTTTCTGTAACGTCTGATAAATTCCCGAACGAAGATAATTCTTTCAGTGTTGACGAAGTAGTTTCGGAAATAGCGGAGTGGCTGCGGAGGCACACGCAAAAGCTGGCCGGGAAATCTGGATCGATGAAAATCGTCGACTTTCTCGCAAAGTGCAGGTCGGTTGGTGCTAATGTGAAGAAAACAAAGACTGGCTCCTACGCGGTTAGCACAACATTCGGTAACATCCGAGTTAGCGGATCAACACCTGAGATGTCTGGTCCGGTCGTCAGGACATATTTGAAAAAGCTCGGATTAACGGCATCAGCATCTGGATTCGACCAGAGAGAGTTTGAAGACGGAGTCTCTCCAGAGCGAGAACAGGTTCGCCGATACATGGTTACACTTCGGCGGCTGGCCAAGACATAAAATACTTGACGCTAGTCAGCCGACAGTCAAGCATAGAAAAACCGCCATCAACGGGTTGGCCCCCTCCGGCGGTTTTTCATCAAGGTGTTCCAGAATGTTGAACGACATCACTGACATTGTAAAGCCGCCGTTGACGGCTAGTTGAGCCCCGGGCTCGGATATTCCTTCTCCGAAGCCGAGCCGAACCATATCTTTCAAAACCAAATTGTTGACAACGCCCCGTCCGGTCTTGCGAGACGCCGAGCGGACGCTGCCGCAGCACGTGCCATCATCATGAAGGCCGCGAACGATCCTGCCCAGAAGACGCATGGTAAGGTCCTGCGATCGAATACAGGCTGGATGCTCGATCCGGTCGCTTGGGCAAAGCGGGCTGGAGCGATGCGACGGCTGACGGAACAGACGGAGCGCATCGCGTCGGCGCTGACCCGGGCGGGCATCGACGTGACCCGAGACGGCGAGGTAACGTTGATATCGGCAGTAACCGGGATCGTGGAGACCATGGCCTCATACCGGGCGTGCCGCTTCCTGCCGACGATCGCCGCTCGTGATCGCAGGCCCATGGTCAACGGCCTGAAGCTCTTCATGATCGGGCATGAGAATTCCAGGTTCTTCAGATACGCCGTCATGACATGTGCGGAGCCGGTCCCCGCATTCGGCGATCTCCGGAAATCGATTCAGAAACTATCCCGGCGCATCACCAGGTGGTCGAGCTACATCAATAAGCCTGTCGATAAGTGTGGCGGCGGGTACGATGTGAAGGTCTTATTCAGAGGGATAGAATTCACCCGGGCAACGGCGGAAGAGCGCGGCATGACCGACCGATATCCGCCGGAGACTGTCCTGTACCACGTCCATGCGAATGTCATCTACTGGCCGACCCGCGCCATGCGCTCCGGCGAGTGGGAACGTTTCCTGCGCGACACGCATCGCTTCATAAAGGCGGAATGGCGCGACAACGGAAAGGTCGAAAAAATCGAGGAGATCGTCAAATATTGCTCGAAGCCGAACGACACGCTGGCAGCATCCGACGATGAACTGGTCTGGCTGTACCGCCAGACGCAGCGGCTCAAGATTTGCCAACCACTCGGCGAATTCAAGACGTGGATGAAGACGCTGGAAGAGATGAAGGAAAAGGTTGTCCGGGTTCATCTGGGGCGTGGTGACGGGCGGCTGGAAAGGGTCAAGAAAGGCAAGCGTGAGCGGCCTGTTGACGAGGATGACGATGCGGGCGCCGAAGACGTGGCAGCCGATGACAGCGATGTTCCGGAGAAGCCGGAACGACAGGAACGGAACGAGCCGGGAGATGCATCATCGCCTCCGGCGAACATCGTCATCGGCCTGAGCCTTCCACAATGGCGGCATTCGCCTTGGGCGGAGCCCGCAATCATGGTGCAGCACTACGATCCCCTGCGCCTGTCCGAGGAAGCCGCCTGCGACATCGCCGCATGGAAGGAAAAGGCGCGGGAATGGTGGGACGATGCGTTCGCGCCGCCCCCGGAAGAAGCCCTACGCGTGGCACGTATCGCGCTAGATGCGGCCATGTCGGACGAGGATATCAGGGAGGCGGCAGAAGCCGCCCCCTATATCCTTGACACATGTAGGCCAACTGTCCTGAGCGACGATGAAGAGGTGGATGCGGACGAGCTTGATGACGATGTGAAGAGCATCGTGGCGCTGTTCGAAGGGGCAACAGTCGTCAGATTGAAGCCCCGGTCACCAACGGAAGACGACGAAATCCCGTTCGAAGCGCCGGATCGTGAGAGACGCTGGGCTGAGCTACGGGAAAGCCTCGCCCGGAACGAGGCCCGCTGGGCGGAATGGCGGGCATCTGCCGCCGCCCACGAATGCCGCGTCGCGGCGTGACGACGGCAATGGTCGTCACCATGGCAACCATCCGGTTGCCTCGTCGCCCGGGAGGCGGCGACAAGGCCCCTGCCAGGTCCGGCGGAAGGCCCCGGCACTAACGAAGTTAGTGGTAGCCGGTCACTACTATTGAGTTGTCTCAGGCTCCGCCGGCGCTGAAGATTCTTCCACCAGCATTCACCGGTAGGGAGTTTTCATATGGTCCTGAATATCACTGACACGCTGCGCGATTGCGTCCGCCGCATGATCTATGCCAAGGCCCGCGCCGAAGGACTCGGGATCGCTCTGATGACGCAGATCAAGGATGATCCGACGTTCGGACCGCTCTATGCCGAGCACAAGGCGGCATACGAGGACTCCCTGAGGCTGGAGGCGAAAACGCTCGGAATGGTTGGCGGCAATGTCGATCTCCTCGAACGGCTCATTCGAGATGTTCATGCTGAAGGCTCGGCAACCTCGCGGAAGCACTGATGAGCTTTCAATTCATCCACATGGAGGGATTCAGCCGCAAGGGCGACGGCAAGGGCCGCTCGGTCTCCTTCGTCTTCAGCGAAGCCCGTCGCGATCCGGTGGCATCCGTCCATGTCACAAATCCATTGGCTCCGATCGTCGTCTATGGATCGACGATCGATGAGGTTGAGGCGATGCACGACGATGCCGCAGCCATCGCCATGACGGCGGTCAAGGGCGGCAAGCCGCGTAAGCTTCGGCAGGATCACAAGACGCTCCACACGGTCATTGCAAGCCATCCATTCACGATGGAAGAGATTCGAGCCGATCCGGCAAAACTCCGGGAAGCCGAGGAATGGGAACGGCGCACGATCGGCTGGCTTCGATCTCAATACGGCGACGATTTGAAATCCGTCGTCCGTCATGAAGACGAGTCTCACTTTCATATTCACGCCTATGTCGTTCCGACTGATGATCCCGAAATGCGAGCGCTACGTCATCACCCGGGAGTCGTCGCGAAGCGGGCGGTGATGGCGGCCGGTCCTGCCGAAGGTGAGGACGGCAGGACCCTCTCGAAGAAGGCCGACAGGGCATATAAGCAGGCCATGAGGGGATGGCAGGACTCTTATCATGATGCAGTCGGCGTGCCGTCCGGTCTGGCTCGCCTCGGCCCCCGGCGCAGGCGCCTGACTCGCGAGCAGTGGAAGGCCGAACAAGTTCAGGCAAAGGCCCTGCGCACGACGATCGACCGGGCAAGGGAGGTCAAGCGCAAGGGCGAATCCATGATTGCGGCAACGAAGGAAGATGCCGCTGCGATCTGGGCGAAGGCGGCTGCGGCGGAGGCGGAAGCCGCCCGCCAGCTTGCCGCCGCAAAGGCTGCCACTGAAGCCGCCCTGAAGGCGCAGGACAAGGCGGTTCAGGAGCAACGCAAGGCCCGTTCCATGATGTCCCGCGTTCGGGAGGAGGCTGCTCGCGTCAGGGAGGTGACGGCACGGCTTCAGCGCCTCCCGGGAGCATTGCGCAGCCTGTGGGACGGCTTCAGGGCGTCGAAGGTTGCGGATCGCATCCGGCAGTCTATCGAGTCCGAAATGGAAGCTCTCCGGCGAACCGCAGCCGAATCCGCCGACCGCGCCAGCGCTGCCGACGCTGGACGGCGTGAAGCCGAGTCGAGGGCGCGGAACCTGAAAGAGAACCTGACCGAGACCGGACGGCAGCTTGCCGAGACCCGGCAGGAGCTTGCCGCTCTTCGACCGGAATCCACTCCTTCGACCCCCGCGTCAACATTCGGACGCGTTTAAACGGCCCGTACAGCGCTCTTGGCGCTTCGGGTGGTATCTGTGCCCACCCGATTCCGGTGTCGTGTCCTGATCGGCGGTTTGCGCCGGTCCTTGCCGCCCTGCATCCTCATCAGGAGCAAGAGCGACCGAAGGGCGCGAATGATGGCAGAGGCGAAGCAGACAGAACGGAAAAAGAGACGTCGAAACTGCGCCGATGAGATGCGCCGCCGTCTGATGGAGCGGCAACGGCACCGCCGGGGTTCTGATCCTGCCGGAAAAGTGGCGCTACAGCTTCTCGCCATCCTGTCCGCGTTGCTCGCCGTCATGCCGCCGATCCCGATGCCATCGTTCTCGTTCTCCCCGTCGCCACGTCTTCCGCGTCCGTCACCCAGCGTTTCCTCGCCTCCGGGTGAGCCGATACGTCGTCTGTACGACGGCGATGGAATCCGTTCTCAGGTCGACTCCCGGGAGTCGGAACCACGGCCTACTCGGAGGGCCGATCTCAGCTATCTCGATGACGAGGATCGCGGCCCGACCGCGTGGAACATGGAACGAGGTATCGATCCGCCGTACTATCGAACCAGTAGTCGCGCGGCGCCCACATGGTCGAAATTGGTCAAGGACCTCAAACGCCGTCAGACGGCTGACAAAGCCCGCGAACTGATCGAGTACCGTGTACCGTCAGAGGCAGTGGAGTGGCTGCGCAACCGCATTTTCTTCGAAGACTGGCTATTGCTCCGATCGCTTGGCCGGAACGGTGCCAGCGACGTCGAAATCGCCGCCGCCGCGCTTGCCGAGGCGCGAAAGTGGGAGGCTGCGCAGCCGAAGCCGACAGAGACGAATCCCGATCCGGAGCCGGACGGTTCCGGGGAACCTGATTCAGGAACAGGACTCAAACCATGAACGACAACATCACCATGACTGCCGCCAGCCTCGCGACCTTCCTCGATCGGATCGGACTGCCTCCGGTCGCCCGGACCCGCATTGTCGAGATCGATCGAATCCTTGCCGACGAGATTGCGAGCGGTGATCCAGACGCGGACGGCTGCGCAGCACTTGCCGTTGAGGCGGCGGACCTGATCTCGTATGCCAACCCTCCGGTCTTCGACTGGAAGGGGTGGGACGATGACGATGATCCGGGTGATGTCGATGGCTTGGATTCCGACGCAATGGAATGGGGTGAAGAATGAACCACGCCTTCCTGATCCCGATGCTTCTGGGCCTCGTCGTGGCCGTGCCGGTCCATGCAGATACGATCTCGCCAGCGCTGACGTGGGATGGCGGCTCGGACCTGCCACACTGGACGGACTCCGTGCCTCCGCCCGCAGCCTTCTCGCTGTCGATTGCCGGGAAGGCAGCCGTTACGGTAGGCACGGCACTCGATCTGCATCCGGTCATCCATCCGATCGTGACCGGGCGGCAACCGCCATCCGTCACCTATCTGCTGTTCGGTCGGCTGCCACCCGGTGCGACCTTCGACGCCGCGACCGGCAGGATTGGCGGGCGGGTGGTGGAACCCGGATCGCATCAGGTCTGGGTGTCGGCGACAGATTCGACCGGGCGACGGTGACTGCCGGAATCACCATCGTCGTGACCTGAAACGCGAAAACGGGACCGATCGGCCCCGTCGTCAACTTTGTAATGGATTTTAAAGGCCGCTGAGGGCGGTCTGGGCAATCGAGTGGTGTCTTTACCCGTCTTCATGCAAGGTTGCCACCACGGCTGGCAAAAAGGGAGTGTCGTGTGCTTGCGGCAATCGCACGCTCTGTGCTCGCGCGATGTCGATCGCAAGAATGAGACCTTGCTGAATTCCTGTGAGTCGAGCGAGTTCGTTGTGGTGCTCGTTTCTGAGCGCTTCCTCGACCGCATTGGTCAACTCGCGACTGATCGCGTAGAGGTGGTCAATGACGATGGGATCATCGAATTTCAGCATCGCTTTTCCTTTCACTTGACAATTCTGATGGCTGCGCGGCGGGCCTGTACTTCTGCCGTTGCGCATGCCGTTTCAAAATCGTCCTCGATACTTTTGTGAATGACAACCTGATCGCCGTCACGAAATCCGATGACTTCGCAGGAAGCGGGAGCTTCCTGATCGGGTTCGCCGATCACGACCATGTCATAGTCGTTTTCGGGGCCGTCCCCGGCCATGAAAAAGTTCGTCCATGCGTGCTCTGCGACGTTGGTGTCGCGTTCCCATCCTTCAAATTTCACGGTCTGCATGTCGGTTTCCTTCGGTTGATTATGCGGCCTTCTTAAAGGCTTCCAATGCGCGGACGCCGCGCTTCTGAACGTCACGGGCAAGGGCTTGTCCGGAGCCGGGGATGCGCGTCCGTTGGACAAGGCGCTGCGCACCAGTCTTACGTTCGCGGATCAGGATTTCGGCGCGGTAAAAGAGAGTGCCCACGGCATCGGCATGTACGATTTCGATGACGAGGACATCGATTGCGAGCCCGCGAATAACGGTGGTCGTCGTCTTCATTCGAAATCTCCATAAGATATTGAAAACGTGAGCTTTATAGCGGATTTCGGGAGTCGAGCCCAGGGCAACCGGAAATAATCTCCGGGCTTCCCGGAAAGACGGCGTCGAAGTCGTTAATGGCGAGTCAGGTTGGCACAACGGCGAGGCAGGGGTTGACTGCCAGCGCGGCGGCATAGGCTCTTGTCCCGCCTTGGCCTAACAGGGCATGGCGGTGCCCGCAGGGCATAAAGAGTCGCCGCGCTGGCAGTCACTGAGCGAGAAGGTTCCGACACTATTTTTTCTCCGGTCCGCGTGCGGATCGGGGCGGGACACGTGGCCCGTCCCGAAGGGGAAGAAAAAATCGTGTTGGAATAGAGCGAGGCTACCCCTGCCGGATGGTAATTGTTGACACCATTTTTCGAGCGCCGTACACATCGGCGAACCCGCGAACGTACACGGAAGTGTCTGGAAACGCTGGGTGCCTCGGAATTCAAGGCTTCAGGATGTGCACGGCCCTTCGTCCCTCCGGGCCCACCATCATTTTCGGAGATTTGCGCCGGGCACGCCCGTTTCGCCGGCGTCTTTGGTCGACAGAGCGGAATCTTCCTTTGTCCTCTGCCGCCCCTCTGATTATCACAAAAGCACATGAAAATCAATCGATTACCGGCGGAGATTTTGGGCATGGGCGGGCATGCGCCCGGCCCGAATCCGGTCTAACGCCTTTTAACCGGCGGGTCGAGGGTTCGAGTTGTCGGCCGCGGCCGCGCCATCGCTTGAAGGAGCAGGCTCCTGCCGATGCACCCCTGTGATTCTGGTCGACGGATTGGTCAACAAACCGGTCACGATACGGATGTGCTGGAATTCGCCCGCCGCCTTCACCGATTCGCTACCATTGTCGCGGGTGGAGTGACAAACGGGCGGCGCTGGAAAGATAACGGACGCCCGTTTGTAGGATGCCACAGATGCCGCCACTTTTGAACAGGGTTGTCGATCGCCCGAGGACCCCCGCGAGAAAGTCCTAAGTTCCCACCCGTTTCCGGGGCAGGCTTGGTTCGCCCCCATCGTGACAGCTTGCCAGCGACCGGCTTGTCCAAAGGGATTGCCGTGTCCAAAGGAATCCGACCGACGCTGGAATTTGCCGTTCCTTTTGCGCCCGCGGCTCGTCGTCGTCGGGGGAGAACCGGACCATCGTATCCGAAGGCAGCTTTTCCGTCGCGCATCGCCTCAAGGTTGTTGAAACTCGGCTGGATGGCGCAGGTCTGGCGTCGTTGCCTTGTACCGCGAAACTGGCAGATAGATCGGCCGCATCCAACGCACGTGTACCGTATAACGTCGCTTTTGTGAGTGGAAGGCTGCTGTGGACTCTTGGAAGGCACTGCTCGAAGCCGCGAGTTCGGATTGCCCAAGAAGCGACGACCACGGTATGCCCGAGAAGAAGCGACGGCCGGGCTGTCGTCAAAGAATCTTCATGTCCATGCGCGGAGGCGTTGGACGCCAGCGGACGCCGCCCCCCATGATCTCACCGCTGACCTCGGAATTCACGGCGATAAACTGAACGTTGTTCGCTTCGAGCGTGGTCTTCAGCCTATCGCTGGCCTTCGCTGTCAGCGGTCTCTTCTCGCGTTCGAAATCGCTGAGCGCTTTCTGCGTCACGCCCGATCGTTGCGCCAGTTCAAGCTGGCTCCACCCGAGCAGCGCGCGGGCCGCCCGTATCAGGTCAGCTGTCAACAACGTCGCCATTCGCTACGGCCTCTCCTGAAACGTCCTGGGACTTCTGCGCTGCCCACCTCACGCCGACCCGGTAATACCGCCCTGTCTCGACATCTCCCCACCCGGTGAACCGGACTCCCGCGGCCTCGTAGAATGCCCGTAGCTGTGCGGTAGGGGCAGACCAGGTAGCCCCGTGTTCGAGCGCGCGTATGGTCTTGAGTGGAAGCCCGCTCTTTGCGGCGACGTAGGCTTGCTCCTCGCCGAGCAGGCTTCGCGCCGCAAGAAAGGACACTCCATAGGGCATACTGTGAAATTCGGAAGTTTCGGCAAGGTCTGAGCCCGGCCCGGGCGGCCCTCGAAAGCGCGCGCCCGCACCGGCGATTTCCCTCCCGATGCGTGCCTCTCCAAGGAATTCTATCCCGCGTCCCTCGTAAAACCTGATGAGCTGCAAATTCGTCTCAAGAAGTGAATTCTTTCCGCTCTCTGCTGCGGAAAGAGCCTTCTGCGTCATCTCCGCGGCCGCCGCGGCCTCCCGCTGGGAGAGGCCAAGGAGGGCGCGCGCAACTCGGAGCGCGTCGGCTGAGGTCGGTGTCTTCATGCATCGGAGAAGCCGGTCGTGAAAAAAAATGTCAATAAATCGTTTATGAGGTCTTTAAATACGTCATAGAATCGTAATATTGACGTGTTTGAAGTCATTGAAGATATCAAAAGGAATGACATTATGAGCGATCACGGTGAGTCGGTTTTTCAAGGGTGGTTTGGGATGTCGCGAGCAGGTCTGGCGGCAAAGCTAAGGTCACTCGCAAATGACCTCGAAGCTTTGAACAGATTCGACGACTTTGCCACGGCCACGGTGGTCATAAACAACTGGGCGTTGACGAGCCGAGCCGTGCCCTGCTTGATCGGCTGCCCCACAGGCCGATCGCGATTCCGCCCTTAACCCTTCCGGTATTCCTGGCCTATTGCCAGATTGCTGCCGCGCTTCGGCCTTGGAACAGACCGCGCTCGAAGTTCATCGCTATATTGCAAATCCAGAAAGACAGCTACCTGCCCATTTATTCCCAGGCTGCTGAAATCTTCCTGATGGGACTATGGGACAAAAGGGACTACAGTCCGTGCATCCGCGATTGGGACGATCTCTCCCGCGTTCGCCAGCGGGACCAAATCGAGGCGCTTGAGAAACAGCAGGCGATTTTTTTCGCAGATTCGGGCAAGAAATTCGACACTGAAGCATTGCTGTTTGCAGACATCATCGTGAGTGTACCGCCTCCGACCAGAAGGCAAGTGGAGGCAGCACTCCGACGTTTCGGCATGCCCGTGAACGAACGGGACGTCGAAATTCTGATGTCGGAGACATGGTCTCGCCTGGATCAGGCTTTTCAGGCACGCCGTCAGCCGGCGCTTGCAATCGAGCGGCTCCGGCAACATCGGCACATCACTGAGACTATCGCCCGCGCTCGCGAAGAGTCGGTGGGGCCAACTCTCGACGACATGCACGGGTTCGGTCCGCTTCTGGAATGGGGGCGCGACCTCGCGATAGACTTGGAGGATTACAAGGCAGGTCGAATCCAGTGGGATGAGATCGACTCCGGGGTCTTGATTTCGGGGCCGCCGGGAACGGGGAAAACGATGTTTGCAGGTGCTCTGGCGAAAACCTGTGGCGTTCCCCTGATTTACGGTTCTGTTTCGGCCTGGCAGTCGGCCGGCGCGCTCGACGAGCATTTGAAAGCCATGCGTGCATCGTTCGACGAAGCGAAAGCAAAGGCTCCGTCAATTCTATTCGTCGACGAGGTCGACACCTTCGGAGACAGAAGCGAGCGTGACCGCAGCCGTGGTTACGTGCGAGGCGTAATCGCCGGATTTCTCGAATTGTTGGACGGCTTCAACCGACGCAAGGGGGTGATCGTCGTCTCGGCGTGCAATAATCCGCAACAACTCGACCCGGCAATCCGCCGGCCGGGCCGGCTTGGCCAGCATTTTGAGGTCCCGCTTCCAGACGATGACGCTCGGCGATCCATTCTTAAATATCACAGCGGCATCGACCTCGATCCGATCCACGTCGAGCAATTCACCGTCGCAACAGAAGGCTTCTCGGGCGTGGAGATCGAACAACTCGTTCGATCCGCGAAGAGATCAGCACGAAGACGAAGCGAAGACTTCGCCGCGATGCACATCGTCGCGAAATTGCCCGCGGCACCCGAGCTTCCGCCCGAATACCTTCATACCGTCGCTGTTCATGAAGCGGGACACGCCATCGTCGCCATTGAAGTCGGATTTGGTGAATTGGTAAACGTCAAGCTTGCCAGCCACCTTGTGCCCGAGAATGGCAATCAGGTCGGCGGGACGACCTATGCGATGCCGCGACTGATGCGACGGACCAGGACGGCGTATCTGGACGATATCGCCGTAACTTTGGGCGGCATCGCGGCCGAAACCGTAGTGTTCGACGCATTCTTCGACGGCGCGGCAGGTTCCTACCATGCCGACCTGAATGCGGTGACCAGAACCGCGACTCTCCTGGAAGGAGGTCTTGGCATGGGACACACGCTGGTGGTCGCGGACAACGCGCCGAGCCGCCTTGAGGTGCTCCGCGCCAACGACCCCGAATTACGGAAGCGGGTGCACGACATCATCAGCAACGAGTTCGAGCGGGCAAAGAACATCGTCAGGAGCAGGCGTGCTGCCCTGGATGAGATCGCCGCCCGGTTGATCCAGACGAAGTCACTGTCTGGCGACGAGGTTCGGGAGATCGTCGACAGGCACCGTCGGCCGACGGTCAGCCTTGCGAAGCTCCCGCGCAGCATGGGAGCGTAGACATGCCGAGGAAACGTCGGTCGCGGCAGAAGCGAAGCTCTCGGTCGATCAAGTCGACACTGGGAGTGGGGCAACGCACTGAAGACCGCTCTTTTGGGTCTGGTCTCGACGAGGTCGGGTTTCGTCCACTCGGGCGACGTATTTCGGTCTCCAAACTACGATCCGGAGGTGAGCGGGCAAAAATGGTGTCAAAGAACGAAACGGAACCGTCGGCTTCGAGGGACGGCCCCCCAACACCTGCCGATGATGCATTGGGCTACGACACTCGCGATCCACGGAATGCGGCCGAGCATGCTTTGGCGGGTGGTGCGGACCGAGACGCGATCGACAGGGAAATCGACAAGGCTTTGCGACGATGGGGGCTGCGCAAATAACAGATGAGCGGTGACGACTTTCTACGGTGCAAAATTGCGAACCGTAAAACTCCAGAATGGCCCTCGCTCATTCAAAACTGAACTCAAGAATCCCGGCATGAAGACCATGGTTTGTCAGTGGCATTTTCCGGGTCGGCGGAGCCACCACAAGCTCCAACTGAGATAGGTTCATCCCCGCGATGAAAGGGGCAAAGGCCACAACACGGTTCTGGATAGCGCCGATTGGTGCGGAGAATATCGACGCCATCCCCTTGTTTCGCGATGCCCCGGTCTGGGCGAATTGTTCCACCGGCCCTAGAGCCAGGGAGTATGAGCTGAGATAATGCAACTCACGGCGAAAGCTGTCGGTATGCTCCATGAACACGCCGCGTCGGACATAGAGTCCGCCAAGCGATCCGGGCCCGCGGTCTCCCAACGCATCGATGTAGTCGGGGAGCAGGGCCTCAATCAGACCCGCGTTGGCGTCGAAGATGGCCGCCATTTCGTCGGGTGTGAGCAGTGGAGCTACATCTTCATCGAGCTGATCGATGACGAAACGACCGGCTGCTTTTGGATTACGGAGCCGATCCAGATCGCGGATCGAAGCCTTAATCGAAAGCATCTCCGGGGAGAAGTGCCGGTCCTTTCTGCCGTCCACCCAAATCTTGGCAAACGCCATAATGAATGCATCTAGCTTGTTTGTGGGTACACCCCGTCCGAGCACGTAGTCGCGGAAGTGCTCTGACCATTTCGCATGGTTTTCATCCAAGAACTGAACGGACCGAATGCCGTGTTCATGCTGATCCAGCACCTTGATGCCGTCCGAAAGCGCCGTTCTTTCCAGAGACGCGACGCAGCTGCTGTCCTCCAATATTCTATTTTTGGGAATGGGATCATAGCGGTATGGAAGAAGCAGAGCGTGCTCGAGTTTCGCATCTGGCGAGTAGCCTTCGAGGAAGACATCGAGGTCGTCAGGGTCATTCATCTTGCGTGCCGAAGTCCATGCCTAAAGATCGAAGAGGCTCATTTGCCGCCCTTCGATTTCTGCGATCAAACGTTCCTTCGTCTTGGGGCTGCGGAAAAGCTGGTACTGCGCAGCGCTTTTCACTCTCGCGCAAGCGTTTGCCACAAGCGCCAACGCTTCGAGAACCAATTTCCTCGCGTCGTCTCCAGAAGGGAGCGGGGCTTTTTTCTGCGTAAGGATCAGGCGGGCGGCATACAGGATAAACCAATGGCCGTAGACGAGGTACTGTTGCTCGCCGGTCGGCTCGATCGCATCCCGTTGTTTCGCGACATATGCGTCACGCATCTCTTCGATCAATCGGTAGAGTTCCACAAGGCGGCATAGGTCGTCGATGAGGTAGTGTTCGTGAAAGATCGCGCCGAAACGCTCGCCGAAAATCTTGTCGGAGTCTGCCTTCGCGCGATCCGGCTCCCCTAGCTGGTAAGAGAGCAATATTTGCCCGAGTTTTAGTGCGTCTAAGCGTCGCTTGGGATCGCGGTCGGCGTGCATGTTCCGTTTGCGCTCGAAGAAGTATTCCTGATCTCGGAACGCTATTTCGAGTTTTTTCAAGACGGGGTGGTTGGCCCGGAGGTCTCGTGCTTGAATGCGGGCCTGACTGTTGGTGGCGACGGCAACGCGCTCGGTGATGTCTTCTCGAGCTGTCGCATATACCCGAACCATCAATACGACGTTCTCGAATGCCTCCGGAGACCGCTTGTAGGCCTCAAGTAGTGAATGCGAAGTTTGGGCACCGTTGACGATCTGGAAGTCTTCGATCCGGATCACCGGATTGGTGTGCCCCTTGTTATAGGCGTAGTCCTTGCAGGTTATCGTGATCCCGTTATTGAGATACCAGAAAAGGTGACTGTCATCGGACACGGCCGTCTGAATGATATTGCCGTTGTAGCCACCGTTTGATCCCAGGAAGATGCGCAGGTTTTCGTCGAACAGGTGGCGCTTAATGGATTTGCCGTCGGCGGTCCGGATCATCTCCACGAAAGACCGCCCGTCGACGGAGGCGATTACGCCCCGAATATCACCATCGCTCCTCTCGAAGGCTTCGCGCCCGATGACCTGGAGGTTGCCAACTTCACGTTCCCTCCCGATCGCACCGATGTCTCGCATGATCTCTGCCGGACCATAAACCTCGTACTCCACGTTGTGCATGGACTGGAGCGTGCTGTCCAAAATAGTCTTCGCGGAGTTCGAAAGTCCCTTGCCGTTGCTGCAGAAAACGACCCTGTATTGGCAGATGATGCCACTTCGATGGAGTTGCCAAATGCGCGAAACTGCTTCGGTTAGTTGAAGGTTTCCGGTTTTGGAAAGCCGCTCTTCCTTGTCAAATAGGGCGTATAAAAATGAGCCGATCTTCAGGACTTCGTTGTCGTTGATGGTACGGTCGGTCGATTCCAGAGACGTGCGGTGCTTCGACTGGAAAATGTAGACCTCAGCCCGGTCGTCCCTTTCAAGAATCTCGACTGCGTCGACACCGAGATCGTTCCCTCCGTCGACGATCATTTCGGGGTAATCTGAGGAACGATCCGGAAAATACTGCTCCAAAACAAGATAAAGAAACGCGAGTGATTGCTTGGCTAGTGCATAACGCGTCTTAGCGCCCGAAACTCGTGCCTCAACTATATCCCATTCAACAGGTGAAACCGCTGGCATCCGTGACTGATCTCGATTGAGAATGCCTAGATTTACCCGGTATACTTAAATCGGGCAAAGCTTATGATCCGCTTTTTCCCCCGTTATCAACACTCACGAGGGCTTTTTGCTGCGCAAAGGCGGGCCTTCTTCGAAACACAAGAATCTCACTGACGCGGAACACAGCGGATGCTTCACACTCAAATTCGCTCGAAGTCTTCCGATGCCAAGTCCATCGCCCAGAGCTCGCCGCTGTGTATGTCAAACCAGGCCCAGTAGGTTGATAGATTGCCTCCGGCCTCACGTTCCTGGATGTACGGGAACGACCTGAGGTTGGCGATAGAGTTGCGGATCGAGACGCGTTCCAGGGCTGTCTGGCGCTCGGTCTGGGTCGGGCACATGCTGCCTTGTATCTGCTCGGCTTAGAAGTCCCATCCAGCGGCCGATGAAGTCGGTGACAAAGGCGCGCCGCTGGGATCGAGCGCAGCTTTTATGCCTCCACAACGTCAAACCAGGCAAGCACATTGAGTCGCTGTTAGTCTGTTTGTCCGCAGATTCCCGGATTTCTGGCTTTAGTCCACCTGTATCGTCCATCGCGCATCTGTTTCGCACCAACAAAGACGTTGATTGGCGAGCGCGCGGTCTGGTGTTTCCTGAACGGCCGATGCAGAAGAGTTTCAACTTCAAAATGCAACCTTGGGGCAGACCGGTGTCCAAGTACGTATTCACCGTTCACGAGAGGTGGGCGATCTTCAGAGTGCACGGCGAGCGGTGTTATCTCGGTCGGGAGCCGATCGACCTCAAAACCATGCAGGTCGATCATATCGTGCCAGAGAGCCTTCTGGACGATCCTGAAAGCCTGGCGAAAGCTCTGGAAGCCCGAAGACTTCGACATAAACAGCTACGAAAACTGGCTGCCTGCTTGCGGCGCATGCAACAACAGAAAACGTGCTCAAGTTTTTGAGGCCGCGCCCATACTTCTCGCAGAGCTGAAAAGGGCGAAAGAAGGGGCCGACGAGTGCCGTAGGCTCGCCGCAGCGACAATTCGCGATCGGGATGTTGCGAACGCCCTGACTCATCTCGAGCGCGCCGCGGACCGCGATGAGCTCAACTTCGATCAGCTCGCGCCTTTGATTCTCGCATATGCGAAGTCAAATCCCGATCTCCTGAGAGAGCTTATGAGCAGCGCTGGGGCCGGATTGGTTTCAAGACACATGGGTTTCCAGCAGGTCAAAGAGCCTGCGGAATTCAGGATCGCGCCGGGCTTAAAGGTTCTTTTTGAGGACGGATACGTCCGCTATGTAAAGACGCGGCTTGGCGTGGGATATGTTCCCGCCGCGGAAAATCCGCACAGCAGTTTTTACTGCGGCCACTGCGGGTCTTTAGGCCCCTGGAACGGGGCTCGCTGCCTGTCGTGCGGTATGCTGGATGACGGAGAATGAGGGCCACGATTGTGGCCGTCAACGCTTTCTCTGCCGCGTAGGTGCGGATGGGGCTCGGGTAGAGATGTGGCCGGGAGGCCGCCATGATGCTCGATCGGTTTCTCCAAACATCACGGCCAGCGCGTTGCGAGTTTGTCGAGCCCGATCGGTACAGGCGTTTCGTGGGCGTCTGCTTCCGCGCTGATGGAGTCGAGGTCAATCGCTGGCTCGTCGAGAACGGTCTGGCAGTAGACTGGTCGCGATACAGTGGTGGAGCCTATGCCGACGCGCAGGACAAAGCGCGGACGCAGGTGCTGGGTATCTGGCAGGGTGCGTTTCAGTTGCCGTGTGAAGCGCGGGCGCAGCGTTCGAAGCAAACGCCCACATGCTGATCAATCGGCGTCGACCCGCGCTACGCTGAGCAAGCCGGAAGCAAGTCATGCTGTCCAAACTTCCTCATCGAAAAGGCCTCGGTCAGCCTGCGTTCCCTAGCGTGGCAATCGCCCTATTAGCACGACGTTGTCGGCGCGGTTGCCGCAATCGCAGCGGAATCGGCTGCGCAGGTTCATCAGGTACTGGTCACCCCAACGTGCCAGCACCGCGTCCTTGTTGAGCCAGCCGCCGCGACAGCTTCGTTATCGTCGGATACGAGCCGTCAACACTGCCCGGTGCGGTCGGACGGCTGCTGTTGGCCGCGAAAAAGGGAGGCAGCCTCATATACGTTGGTGGTTGTGGCACAGGCTGGACCCGCTCGGAATCGGTCGGGTTGCGGGAGCTGCTCGACAAGGTCGTGACCAACGAGCCGGCTGTGGCTCTCAAACGCAAGGGCGCGGTTTTCACGAAGCCGTTGCTCGTCGCCGAGGTCGAATATCGAGCATGGACCGAAGACGAAAAGCTCAGGCATCCCTCGTTCAAGGGGATCAGAGAGAGGGCGGACGACGCGTCGGTGTTCGATCTTTAATTGGTTGCTCAGGAGTGTTTGATGTCCCGACCTCTTTGGCCATCTTGAGGACAATCCTGTAGCGGGTCACCGCCCGTCTATTTCTCGCTGTGACAACTGACTTTCTGACCTCGTGTCCCATCGCCCGAACTTTCTTGAGACAGTTAAGATAAGGTCCATCGTTAACAGCCTTGACCTCCTCGGTCGTCGCCCCTTTGCTTCGAAGGTACAGCGCGATCGCCCGGTGCGTTTTCGTTCCTGGCTTAAACCCAAGCACCTCGGTGGCGATTTTCTCAAGTCTGGAAAGGCTGGTTTGAGGCTCGGACACCTGTCTCGTGGGGCGAAATTCCGCCCGGTTAGATAGGTCAGACTTGATTTCCGGATCAGTCAAACTTTCTGCGAGGCACTCGTATTTCATGACAGCGCGAGGTGTCATTGGCACTGAGACGCTGTTGGGATTGCTGAGCTCGTCAATCCTGCCAAAATAGGCACTGTACCGGGCGTTTTCGACATCGATCTGAATGGTCACCCAAGCAGGAACCGCCCGATACGACATTGCGGCTTTGCGCACTTTGGTCGGATAGACGTTGTAGCCGCCGTTTAGGCGGCCGTTCTGTTGATACTTGTCACGCGCCTTCACACTTATGAAATATGGCATCCCATTGCGAATGGAAGTGAAGTCCCCGCCAGGGTGATTGGGGCGTCGCGCGTTTAGGTCTGTAATTTGCTCAAAACCTTTCTGATGCAGCAGTGCTCTCGCTAATCTCTCGCCGAGATTACCGAGTCTTTTCCGTCTAGTCAGCATCTGCATACTCTCCCCGGAAACCGCGCGATCTGATCTCTGCTTCGCAGCGCGGCTCATCGGTTGCCTATTCCAATGCGGAAGGCAACCCCACAAGAACCGGACCGCGCGGGGGTTTCAATTTCGTCCAGCCGCCTTTGAACTTGGGAACCTTGCTGATCGGAAACCAGTGCTTCTTGTCCATCTCCTCGAGTTCGGAGACGTGCCAAAACGTCATCCAGGAAGGCGTGTCGCTGAGGGCGGTCGGCGGACGGAACTTCTCTTCGGGATGTCGGCCGTCATCATTCCATACCTGACCTACATACCATCCACGCCATTTCACCATGTAACTCGGTTGGGCCTCGGCACCCTCGTGAGAGGCGTAGATCAGAACGCGCACTGGGTTGCCATCCCTATGCCGGCAATCCGGGGAGCTACGCTGAGTATAAGGTTGTTCACGGCGCTTATGTATCGAAGAAGCCTAGAAGCCTCGACTTCGTGCAGGCATCCGCGCTTCCGGTGGTCGGACTGACGGCGTGGGAAGCGGTGTTCGACAAGGGCAAGGTCGTGTCCGGCGACCACGTGCTGGTGCACGGGGGCGCGGGCGGTCTTGGCCATATCGCGATCCAATATCTTTCGAAGATCGGTGCCCGGACGGCGGCCACCGTCTCGACCGATGCCAAGGCGGAGTTCGCACTCGGAATGGGGGCCGAACTGGCAATCCGCTACCGGAGTCAGGACGTCAACAAGGAGCTCAAGGCCTGGAGCGGAAAGGATGGCGCTGACGTCGTGTTCGACTTTGTCGGACACGATAACTTCGCGCGGAGCTTTGAGCATACAGCCGCTTATGGCCGTCTGGTGAACACTGTGGTCTCTGATTGGCCCAAAGGCGGCAACGCGATGGCGGAATGGAAAAACCTGGACCTCTCGTTCGTCAACATCGGCCTGCCGCAGATCGCTCGCGATCATCGCAACAGGCTGCGACAGGTCAAGGTGCTCGACGAGATCGCCGAGATGGTCGACCGTGGCACGCTGCGCGCTCACATCGACCGCGTGGTTTCGTTTGAAGGCGTCGGCGACGCGCATCGGGCACTGGAAGCTGGCGAAACCATTGGCCGGGTCGTCCTGCGCATTTGACGTTCCGACTATAGGAGCGTGAGATGAGCAGAACGCTGACCAGCCTCCTTTTTGGATGGCTAGAAAATCTCTGCCGGAGAGGCCGACGCGAAGCATACTTGTGACAACCCTTGCTAGGGGGCGCCGATCGTGGTTTTGTCCCCTGCGATCAGCGAGGGGCAGACGTGTTTTTCTTCAGGAAGCGTAAAGCAGACCAGCTTGCCGTTGAGGCAGTTCAACACATCTCGGTTGAGGGAGACACTTCAAAGATTCGAGGGTCGATCACGGCCAACGGGTCGGGATGCAGGGTGATTTTTCCTGAACGCCCCCTCGCCTCGAATGTCATCGTTCGCCTCACCGGAGATAACGCCGTCATCGACCTGTCAGGGCTCGCAACCGCGAACAGCATAAAAGTCACAGCAACCAATGGCGGTCATCTTCATGTTGGGAAAGGGACGACATTGGTGAGCGCCAGTTTCGTCATCGACAGAGAGGCGATCCTGATAGGTGCCGATTGCATGTTTTCCTTCGACATCGTGCTCAGGAACACAGACGCGCATGCGATCTATGACATCGAGACCGGGAAGCGGACCAACCCGCCGGCTGCCATTCGGATCGAGGATCACGTCTGGATCGGGCAGGAGGTCCTGGTAGGCAAAGGGGCAGAGATCGGGTGCGGTTCGATCATCGGAGCAAGAAGCTTTGTCGCGAACACGAAGGTACCAAATAACTCTGTCGCGGCCGGAACTCCTGCGAAAGTCATCAGAAGCGGCGTGATCTGGGACCGTTTCGCCGCTGAGAACATGTACGCGGAGAATGCTAAACTTCACCCCACACTTCGGAAGAATCTCAAGAAGTGGGCCCGATCACAGGGCTACACATGAAAATAATACGATGTTATGAACAATTGCAGGGATTGGGGTCGGCGAAAAAAACCGTGGAGAAGGCCGGGTCCTTTGAAGATTTGAAAGGGGCACGAGCAATTTTGGTCGCCGTCGTCGTGAAAGAGAAACAAGTAATGGCTGGGATCTTCAAGTGGGGCGAGGCCGCCGGATGACCATCGCGAAGTACGGGTTTTACCTCGGCCATCTATTTAAGGACAGCGCTCGGGACTGCGGTGACCAGCAACCGTCAGAACTGCTGGATACTCCAAGCAAACGGCCGCCGAAAGGGAACGGTAAAAAGCGCCCAGCGTCGGATCTTTTCATGGAACTCAATGCCTTGAGTGACAAGGCGGACGCCAACGACATTCTTTCGTTGAGGGCCCATAGTGTGCGCGGCCCCGCGGCAAAGTGGAGGATTAAGGGAAACGTCATGATCGGTGCGCATTCGTCGATCAATGGCGAATTCAGGGCAAGCGGCATTGTGCGAGTGGGCCGATACGCCGCTTTCGGGAACGGTGTGACGCTAATTTCCACTAACCACGCAACCAATATGGTGAACCAGCAGATCTGGTTGCAGCAAAGGCTAGGCTTGCGGAAAGGCAGCACGTCGAAGGGGCCTGTCTGTATCGGACATAACGTATGGATAGGCGATGGGGCGACGGTCCTGACAGGTGTCGATGTTGGGCACGGCGCCGTCATTGCTGCGGGGGCCGTGGTTACAAAGAATGTGCCTCCGTATTCGATAGTCGCCGGCGTGCCAGCTAAAATTATAGGATACCGCTTCAGCCCGGCCACCATCGAATCCATGTTGCGAATACGATGGTGGGATTGGAGCTTCGAAAAGATGCAACGGAACATTGCCATCTTTGAGATGGAAATCGATAAGGACACAGACGTGGATCTGGCTCGGTTCGTTGTCAAGTAATGTGCCAGCTAGATTGAATTCATGCACATAATCGCGCAGCGATGCGGCGAGCGGCGCAATGGTTGCAGTCACGCCGCTTTCGTTTCCGCCTTCGCCAAGGCGAGTTCGCGGGTCAAACGTTCGACATCACCGTCCACATGCAACACCTGCAGGAGGTTGTCCTTGATGTCTTCGATTTTGACATTGCGGGCCAGACTGTCGCTCATGGCCCTGCGAACGAAGTGCTCGTCGCTCTCGTTCGGTGATCGTGTCAGCGCCTGAACCGCGTCAAGGATCGGGGCTGGAAAACCCTCTGCCGCGAGCCGTTCGATCGTCCAGGAGCATGTCTTCTCCACAACGTCATGCAGATAGGCGACAGTCTTCTCGTCGGTGGACACAACATTGTCGGCGACGCGCTTGCAGTGCTCGACATAGGGGTCGCCAGCCTTGTCCAGCTGTCCTTGGTGAGCTTCCTGTGCGATCGCGATCGCGCGGTTCAACATGGTCTTGTCGTACATTGTCGACCCCTCCGCATGGACACTGTCCAGGAATTGAAAGCCGCAGCTTTTGTTCCCCACAAATCATATCCGCCGGGTTGGCAAAAAGATCGGCACGGGTTGGAACCGGCAAACGTCGAAGCCTGTTTACGTTGCTCGATGGAGGAATTCCCATGCCAGCAAAGTCCAAAGCACAGCAAAAGGCCGCCGGCGCCGCCCTTGCCGCCAAGCGGGGCGAAATGAAGAAGAGCGAACTTAAGGGCGCTTCGAAAGAGATGGAGAAATCCATGACGGAAAAGCAACTGGAAGAGTTCGCCGCCACAAAGCACAAAGGCAAACCGGAACACGCCAAATGACGTGTTCGAGGAACAGACGATAGACGCCATCAATTGCCGCGTTTGCGCGCTGGGACCGTTTCCGACGCGGGCTGGCGCCTTCCTTGCTCTACAAGCTGAAGCCCTGCCGGGCGTAGGCGACGCGTGGTTGGGTGGCTGGTACGTAGAGGGGATGACGTGGATGGCCGGTTCCGGTCAGGCCGAGACAATCGATGTCACGGCGGGCAATCGACAAGACGACCCGTGCACGCGCCTGTGCCAACGGGTTTGCGCCCCAAGCGGCAATGACGGTCCGCCGGCGGGCCGGGAACAGTGCTTCGCAAACTTCGGCCACATGGCAGTCGTTGTCCGGCCCGACAGGATCTGCCACGCTCAACAGTTGCCTGGGGTTCGTGGCGCACAGCGCGTAGAGATTGACGACGATCAGCCCGCCGTAGCCCCAAATGCGGGAGAAGGACATGCAGCGCCGGATGGTTGCATCGTCGTTTGTTTCGTCCGCCTGCGACGGATTGAGCATGATCCAGACGATGTGCTCGCCATCCACGGACCAGCGGCGGCCGAGTGTGTAGCGGTATCGGCCACAACGCGAAAAGACCGCGGTCCGCTCGCAGGGCGACAGAGCCGAGCCCGGGCTCACGGGCGGACCTTCGGACCACGGCCGAGGCAATCGGGGCAATGCTGCCTCAGCCATTCGACCGAGCGGCCCTTTTGATTTTCGATATGGCCCGCCGGCGCTTCACCGCTTTCCACCGCGTTCGTGGCGCAAGAAGCAAGGGCAGCCAGAACGAACAGAACCATCCCCCCTTGTTTCATTGCGGCCTCATGCACCGACGTCGGCAAAGCGCGCATTCTACATCACCCGTTTCATTCCGACGATGCCTGGGGTGATGACAGTGCGATCCGGGGCCTTGCGGGGTTGAAGCTTCGCGGGAACGGGGTGCTTTTTTCGTCCGCGCAACTCCAAAGCGGTGTTTTTCTCGCAAGGCCCAAAGTAATTTGTATTATAAGGGTACAGTTGTCGGTTAGTTGCAGCCAACACAGCGGCAGGAAACTATGCGGCACAGCATACTAAAAGCTATCCTGTTTGCGGATGCTGTGCAGTATAGCCAGCATATGGCGGCGGATGAGCCATCGACGGTCGAATTCATCCAGCGTTGTTTTGATGTATTCCGCACACTCGCGCCCAAATACAGGGGAGAGGTCCTGAAGACGATGGGCGATGGCGCGCTTGCAGACTTCGAGTCCGCAGTCGAGGCGCTCCGCTTTGCTCTGGAGGTCCAGAACGTGTTTCGCGAAATGGACGCGACCCTTAGCCCAGATCGACGAATGGACTTTCGAATAGGTATCGATCTTGGTGAGGTGCAGTTTCGCGACGGCGAACTGTTCGGCCATATCGTCAACGTTGCCGCACGCCTGCAATCGCTGGCTGAGCCAGGCGGCATCTGCGTTTCGCAGGCGGTGTTCGATCAGGTTCATCACCACGTCGCCGCGACCTATCGCAGTCTTGGCCCGCAGGCCCTGAAGAATATTCCTCGCCCCGTCCCCGCCTATCAGGTTGTCGCGGGGGCGGGGAACGATCCGGGTCGGGACGACCGGCTTTTCCGCAAGCTGATGATCTCGGTTCTCGACCAGTTTTCCGTGCGAAGTTCCCTCGGTGAAGAACTGACACCCAGTTCGCTGAAGGCACGGGCGCTGCTCGGCTATCTCGTTCTCAGCCATCGCTCTGGCGAGGTGCGGGAACGTCTGGCCGGACTCTTCTGGAGCGACAGGAACCGCGCCGCGGCGCGGCACGCGCTCACCGTCACCCTCAAGCAGATTGGCGACACTTTCAGGCGAGCGGGATCGGATGCTCTTGCAATCGGCAGCAATAAAGTCAGCCTGGCGCCCGCCGGTTTGGAGGTCGACCTGCTCGCGATCAGCGAGGGCCTGGCGCAGGGCTCAGTCTCCCGCGCCCTGCTGGACGGACGTGTTTCGCCCGACGACATACTGGCCGGACTCGATCATGTCGACGACGTTTTCGCCTCCTGGTTGCGCGTGGCCAGGTATCGCTGGCGCGAGCGCCTTGTCGAGCAACTGGAGCAATGCATCGAGCGGTTCGCCGGTGACATGCTCTCGATGAAGCACGCCGCAACCGCGTTGGTTGCCATCGACCCCAGTCATGAGCGTGCCGCCTGTATCCTGATGCGCGCCTACGCCTCCGAAGGTCAGGCGGCAGCGGCGCTGCGCGTCTATCGCGCGCTTGCCGATGTGCTGTCGTCCGAGTTCGGTATCGGTCCTTCGCCGGAAGCCCAGGAGATCGTCGCGGCGATCCGGTCCGGTCGGTCCGAGACGAGCAGGCCTGCGGTTCCGGTCGCCGCAAAGGCGCAGGGCGGCCGCCTGCCGGTCATCGAGGTCCGCCCGTTTGCTGCGCCCGACGACGCCACCGCCTCGGCTCACCTTCTCGGCGGATTTCGCGCCGACATCATCGGCTGCCTGACCAAGTTCCGCGAATGGGTGATCATCGAGGATCAGGACAACACGCCGGCCGAGCCGGATGTCGCGACGATCGACTATAGGCTCGACGCCCGATCGCCTGTGGGCGAGGGCGTCGTGGTCGTCACGCTCATTGAGGTGAAGAGCAACCATATCCTTTGGAGCGAGCGTTTCCCGCTTGCACTGGAGGACTGGATATGGACCTCGGCGGGAATTGCCCGACGGGTGGCGGCGACGCTGGACATCTATCTTTCCGCCGAGCGGGTTTGCGGCAGTCACGGCCGGCGCGACATCTCGCTCTCCGCCTACGATGCCTGGCTGCGCGGGGAGAACCTGCTGCTGCGCTGGGCACCGGAGGCGGAAGCCGAAGCGGAAACGTTGTTTCGTGAGGTTATCCAGGCGATGCCGCAGTTCGCCCCGGCCTATTCCAGCCTCGCCAGCATCTTCAATGTCCGTCATCTGATCGTGCCGGGATTTCGGCGCGATCCGCAGCTTGCCGCCGAGGCTTTGCGGCTTGCGCAGACGGCCGTGCAACTCGACCCGCTCGAAACGCGCGCCCACCTGACGCTCGCCTGGTCCTGCATCATGGCCGGCCGCTTCGAGCAGGCGGCGATCCACTACGACCTGGCCTTCGAGCTCAATCCCAACAACCCGCGCACGCTGCTGTCCTGTGCCCACGGGCTTGCCTTTCTCGGCGATCGCGACAAGGCGGCGGCGCTTGAACGGCTGGCGCTGGAACTCTCGCCGGTGGTGGCTTCCTACCAATGGGGATACATTGCCGGCATTCACTTCATAGCCGAAGACTATGCGGGCAGCGTGTCCGCGGCCGAAAGGGGGGCCGGAAGCCTGCTCGACCTGCACGCCTGGCGTGCGGCCGCGCTGGCGCACATGGGGCGGCCGCGCGAGGCGAGCGAGGCCGCAGCGGAATTCCTTGCCTCGGTCCGACGGCAGTGGGGCGAGGCGGCGCCGGACGAACCCGGCATCGTTTCATGGGTGCTCCACGGCCTGCCGTTCAAGGACGAAACGTGCAGGCAGCGGCTTGTGCATGGTCTTCGCATTGCCGGACTGGATCTAGATGGGAGCGGAAGATGAAAAACCTGATCAGGATGATTGCATTTTCGTTGGCGCTCGTTGTCTTCGGTGGGGCGGACCTGCGCGCCGAGCCGATCAAGATCGGCGTTGCTGCGGAGCCCTATCCGCCCTTCGCCTCTCTCGACGCGTCGGGCAAGTGGGTCGGCTGGGAGATCGAGTTCGTGGACGCGCTCTGCGCCGAAGCGAAGCTCGACTGCGTCCTGACGCCGATCGCCTGGGACGGCATCATCCCGGCGCTCAATGCCGGCAAGATCGATGTCATTGCCGCGTCGATGTCGATTACCGACGAACGCAAGAAGCTGATCGACTTTTCCGATCGCTACTATCGGTCGCCCGTGCGCATCGTCGGCCTGAAGAGCAAGAAAATGGATGCAACGCCGGCGGGGTTGAAGGGGCTGGTGCTCGGGGTCCAGGCCTCGACCACCCATGAAGACTATGCGCGCAAGCACTACGCCGGTTCCGTCGCCGAGGTGAAGATCTACCAGACCCAGGACGAGGCGCAGCAGGATCTGGTCGCCGGGCGAATCGATGCCATCCAGGCCGAGGCAATCGGGCTTGATTCATTTCTCGCCGCGGATCCGGGAAAGTCCTGCTGCGAGTTCAAGGGAGACGTTCCCGACGATCCGGATATCCTCGGATTGGGGGCAGGCCTGGGGCTGCGCAAGGACGACGCCGCGCTGCGGCAGACCCTCAATGCGGCGATCAAGGCGATCCGCGCAAACGGCAGGTACAACGAAATCACCGCAAAGTATTTCTCGTTCGACATCTATGGCGATTGAGACAATCTGGTGGCGCATGCTTTGATCGTGGCTTGAAACTGGAACAGCACCCCGCCGAACCGGTCCGGCCTCGATCGATCGGTACCGGAGGTGGTCCGATGTACAGTTCTGCGGATGACCATATCGCAACCGCATTTGACGTGTTTTCAGTCAGCCCGGCCGATTTCCCGGTCGCCTTGAATGTCGCTTTGCCGCGTGCCGATGGTGCGCCGTTCGCACTTCCGCCCGCCGCCACGCCCGAAAGAGGACGGATCGCGTCAGGCCGCGGCCTGACGGTCGAGCAGGCGCTCGCTAGCTGTCGGGGCGAGGCGGCTGAACTCGTGTCGTCCTGCCACTGGGGAAGCGAGACAGTCCATGCGGCATCCTATGGAAAGGTGAAGGAACGCGCCTTCCACCCTGCTTCGTTGCTCCTTGCGAGCGACGACCAATACGAAAAGCGGCGGGAATGGAACGCCAGACACGGCAAATACGATTGGCTGCCGAAGCGCTTCGATGAGCAAGAGGTCGTCGATTGGGTCGAGGCGGTCGATCTGACTGACGGCGCGCCGATGCTCGTCACCGCCGCGCAGACCTATATCGGATACGCCGAGGCTGGCGACGCGGGCACGTTCGCCGTGGCCGACAGCAATGGCTGCGCAGCCGGCGCGACGCTCGACGATGCCGTGATTGCGGGCTTCCTCGAGCTTGTGGAGCGCGATGCAACCGCGCTGTGGTGGTACGGCAAACACGCCCGTCCGGCCGCCGACTTCGCCGAAGCCGGCGGGGCGATGACGATCTTCGAATGGCTCGCCGACAGGGAGCGCGACTGTTACCTTCTCGATCTGACGTCCGATTTCGGCATTCCCGTGCGCGCGGCAATTTCGGCCGATCGAGCCGGCGGCGGCATTGCGATCGGTACGGCGGCACATTTCGATCCGTCCGTCGCGGCGATCTCCGCGCTGACGGAAATGATGCAGGCCTTTCTGTCGCTGGAGATGCGCAAGGCCATCCCGACCAAGCCCGGCGATCCGTTCCAGTTCTGGCTGAATTCGGTCAACGTTCATTCGCTGCCCCACTTGTTGCCGACGGCACGACGCGAGAGGAAAGGCGCCGCGGTAAGCTCGCCTTCGCTCGACACCTGTGTGGCGCTCTGCCATGACCGCGGCCTGCGTCTGCTCATGGTCGACCTGACCCGTGCCCGCGTCGGCGTGCCGGTTGCACGGGTGGTGGTACCGGGTCTGCGTCCGCCGCACGCCCGGTTCGCCGCGGGGCGGCTGTTCGACGTGCCGCCACGCATCGGCTGGTGTGACCGCTCGATCGACATCTCCGAACTGAACGACCTGCCGCTGACCATCTGAACATCGGGCGGCGCTTTCGCTGCGATCAGCGGCAGCGCCGGAGCAGGATCGTCCCGAGAAGGTAGGCCATCGCGTCCGGTTGGTTCGCTGCCTTGATGTTCGCGACGATGTTGGACAGGTACTGATCGTTCAATTCCGGCTTCTGCCCCGGTTTGATCATCATCACCTTCTTCGTGCTCTTGTCGTCATTGTCTCCCTTCAGCTTCAGTTCATGCTGGGTGCCGGCCGCGTCGGTGGCGATGAACTTGTTGTTCTGAAAGGATACGGCCATGTCGTCGTCGCCATAGGTGACGCGGACGCCGCCTCCCATGTTGATCAGTTTCTTGATCCAGTCCTCGAACAACTTCGTGGAGTTTATTGTGTTCGTATAGAGCGCATTGAATTCGGTCGCCGCGATGATGGATCCTGCGACCTCGTCTGTTCCCTTGTACACCTTGAACGTCGACATTGCCTGGTCCTTTCCTTTGTTGGGCATGTCACTGGTTTGAGAGGCCTGCGAAGCAGATCAGATCTGCAAACGTGTAACAGTCGCCGGCGGTGGGCTTCAGGCCGGGATCGGGCTTCCAGCGGGCTGCGAGGATCGAGTGTTGCGCGGCCTCGATTGCCGCATGCAGGGTTTCCATGACGATGCGGCTGCCCATCGGCCCAAGTCGCATGCCTTGGCTCAAGATCGCGGCTTCCTTCAGCGTGTAGAGCAGCAGCGGCGTGCTCTCGGCCAGCGGCCTGGCGCCGTTTCGCGGCTGGGTGAGCAAGGTTCGCGCGGCTTCCGGTTCGTCCTGCACGATCTGGTCGGAGGTGAGGATGGGAAAGGCCGGTCCGCCGCGATCCACGACGGCGGCCAGCACCTGCCGGGCGACGGCCTGGCCGCTGCTCAGGCGCAGCGACAGCCCGCGCAGCAGTGACAGTGTTGCGATGTTGGTGGAGGGCAGCAGGCTGCTGGAGGCGAGCACCGGCAGGGCGATTTGCGGGATCCGCGCCAGCGGATAGGCAAACACCGTGTCGATCCGCGAGGCGAAGAGGGGGGGCTGGCCGGTTGGCGACGGCCGCTCCGACAGCAAGCGTTCCCACGCGGCGATCCATCGGTCGGACAGGCGCGTTCGCGGCTCGTCCAGCGTGCCGTCCAGCGGTGGATCGCTGCTGTTGTAGGTATTCTTCCAGAAACCGAAGAGCATGGCGCCGGGATTTGCGGCATTCCAGTGCTGGTAGACCGTCCGGATCATCGAATGGCCGAAGCGGGCGCAGGCCGCGGCGAATTCGAGGGGGATCAGGAATTTTGTTTCCTGCGGATCGGCATGGATGACCGAGCGCCCGTTTTGCATGACGTCGTCGTAGACGACCGGATCGACCAGACGCGGCAGGAGGTCGTGGAGAGCGACCGATTGTACATGCGTGACCGCGAGTGCTCGCGCGCTGCGCTCGGAAAGGCCCGGGTATCGCGCGACAATGGCATTGTAGAACCGGATCATGGCCATGTGCGTTTGCGCCAGCGCCAGGTTGTCGTCATTGCGCGGGTCGGCAATCATGGCCCTGCCGCTTGAGTCCCGCGGCAGGTCGCAAAGTCTGGCGGCAGGAGCGGTTCGGCCGATGGCCATCGGCGTCGCCGGATTTGTAGGGTCTGTGGTGCTGGATCCGAAAACGCTGTCGAGGTTCAGCTGGCCAGAGTGCAGGTTGAACGGCTCGCCGCCTGCGTCCGCGACCATCGACGTCAGGTCGTGAAAGAGGAACTGGCAAAGGTAGGTGTATCCGACGGGAATTTGGGTTTCGACCTCGGTATCGGTGACGTTGAAGCGAAATGCAGCCCCGAGTTCGCAAAGGACGGACGCATCGGGCAGTTCTGCTTCAGACGTACTGCCGAAGCAGCGCTTGAACGGCCTGTGAGGGGCAGGATCGCCGCGGTCGACGGGCGCAGGTTCGGTGTTGCGCGGAGCGAGCATTTCGATGGACGTCAGAGACGGTTCGGAAATGTTGCGCGGATGCGGAGCGTGCCCGCGGGAGGTGGCACCCGCACCGACAGCCAAGCCACGATGGCGCCGCGTCACCATGTCGAAGAGCTCCCTGGCCCCGGAACACACGCGTGATCCAAGGCCGGGTACGCGTGCTTCAGCTGACTGGCAAAACTTGCATCTAGACTGTCATCTCTGCTTCCGGTCTTGCGACCGATCTCGGGCTATGCTTGTGCGCACCCCCTAGAACCGGCACATGGCCTGGAGAGGGTTTCGCGCATAACTGAACTTTTTACTGTGCCTGCGGAAAATTAGTCGTGCAGCAGAATAGTTTGATCGTAACATCCGGCGTCTGTGATGTCGATGTACGCCTATCGGCCGGGAGCCGACAGTGCCTTACGTCCCTTCTTTGCAACCGGGGGTGATTTCAGTCCTGGCAGAGTTCGGAGGAAATCGTCTTGCCGCTGCAGAACCGTGTCACCCCGTTTGGCGAAATCGTTGCGGTCGATGCGCGCGGCATGTTCATCGGCAATCGTGGCATCATTCATGATCCGGCCACACGCACCCTCACGGCGCGGCGTTGGACGTCAAAGGCATGGATTACCTGTACGTGCGACTACAGGGGCATCCGGCGTTCCGTGATGGCTCAGCGAAGCTGGACGGAGCTGTTCTTTCTCGACGAGGCGACGGCGCTCGCGGCCGGACACCGGCCTTGTTTCCTCTGTCGTCGGGCTGCCGCAGACGCGTTTCGCCAGGCGTGGAGCATTGGCAACCGTGTTGCGCCGCCGACAGCCGCAAAGATGGACGCGACCCTGCATGCCGAGCGGCTGGATCACGGCCGCAAGCGGCTGCATCCGCTGGCGGTGCCGCTCGGCGAACTGCCCGATGGTGCCTTCGTCGCATCGGGGGCGTCGGCCCATCTCCTTGTGAACGGTCAACCGCTTCTGTGGACGCCCTCCGGCTACCGACGCGTGGCGGCTATCGGCGCGGTCGACCGCGTGTTGACGCCGCCGTCGACGCTGGCGACGCTTGCGGCCGGTTACAGGCCCGTGCTGCATCCGTCCGCCGGACGTTGACCGCTGGTATCGCCCCAGCGGTCAGGCATCCAGCCCGTCGGTCCAATTCCGCACGGTCTGGGCCAGGGTGCGCAGATGGTCGGCAGCCGAAAAGCCGGAAATCTTTTTGCGCGGCTTCAGGTCGTGATCGCCGTCCTCCAGCCAGAGGACTCGAATGCTCCCGGAGAGATCGTAGCCGTCGACCTCGTCTCTTGTTCCGAATTCGTCGCGGGTTCCCTGGCAGATGAGCGTTGGCGTCGTCAGACCGGCAAGATGGCGGGTGCGCAGCGTTTCCGGCTTTCCCGGCGGATGGAAGGGGTAGCCGAGGCACAGCAAGCCGGCGATTTCGCCGGCCGCGTGAAGCTCGTCCGCCACCATGCTCGCCACGCGCCCGCCCATTGATTTTCCACCGATAATGAGGGGGCCGGTTGCACCGAGTTTCCGGATGGCCTCGAGATATTCCGGCATCAGCGTTTCGGCGCGGGGTGGCGGCTTGCGGTTGTCCGAGGTCCGCCGGGCTGCCATGTAGGCGAACTCGAAGCGCGCCACGCGAAAATCCGCTTCGGCAAGCGCGCCGGCGGTCGCGGTCATCGATGCGGAGTCCATCGGCGCGCCGGCACCGTGTGCCAACAGGATCGTCATCCTGGCATCCTCGGGGCCATCCAGCAGAAACCTGTCACCCATTGCTGTCCCCTTGAAATTGCCCGTGTGGTTACACATATCTCGCCCATGCCTGGAAAACGGACACGCGTGGTATCGGCGTTCGCCGAGCCCCGGCGTTCGACAGGATAAGGGCGCTCCCCGAAAGGGTCGAGCGCCCTTTTTGCATTCGACGCGCCCGCGCCATGCGGCCGAAGCGCACATTGAGAGGATGGTGAGCTTGCGCTAATACGATCGCACCCCGTCGATGGGCATCCGGTCCGCTCGTACAATGGCTTTACGAACCGCATGATGACGACGTTTCTATTGACCTCAGCGGTCATCCTCCTGACGCCGGGCCCGACCAATACGGTCCTGGCCGCGTCCGGTGCTGCTCGGGGACTGCGACAGGCCCGGTTGCTGCCGCTCGCGGAAGCGGCGGGCTATGCCCTGGCAATTTCATTCTTTGTCTGCGTTGCGGCGGTTGTAAGCGGCCTGTGGTGGGCATTGCCGGCCATGAAGATTGCGGCCTCCGCGTGGCTGGCGCTATCGGCCGTGAGGCTCTGGTCCACCTCGCCCGACACGGCGCAGAGCGAAAGCGGCGCTTATGCGCGCGTGTTCTTCACGACCATACTGAACCCCAAGGCGATGGTTGTCGGCACGATGATGATCCCGCAGTCGACCATCGACGAGGTGGCGCTGAGGATTGGGTGTTTCGTTTTACTGTCGACGCTGGCCGGGATCGGGTGGGTCGCGCTGGGATCGTCCCTTCCGGGCAGTATCAGACGGCATTCCTACAAGGGGGCCGCCTTCATTCTCGGCGGCTTTTCCCTCGCCGCCATCACCAGCGCGTTCGCATGACCGGGCTGTATTCCCGGATGCATGATGCCGGACCACGCACTGGTCACATTATTTCCGCCAGAGTGGCCCGCTTCCTATTTTCGCAAGCCACTTGATCTGCCGGCCGGACTGGGCGAACCTCATCGGTATCGCGGCATGATGCCTGTGGTGTGGAAGGTCAGCCGATGAACGATCGGGTGCAGCAAGCCGGCCCTATGGGGGCATCCGCCGAAGTCTGGATCGAGGGTGGAACCTTCACAATGGGCTCCGACCACCATTATCCAGAAGAAGCACCCTCGCACCCCGTCCGGATCGATGGGTTCTGGATCGATGCGACGCCTGTCACCAACCGTCAGTTCATGGCTTTCGTGGAGGCGACCGGATACGTCACGGTCGCGGAGCGAAGGTCTAACCCCGAGGACTATCCGAATGCACAGCCACACATGCTGAGGCCCGGCTCGGTCGTCTTCGAGCCGCCAAAGCGGATTTCCGGAACCGATCCGTCGCAATGGTGGAACTTCAGGTTCGGCGCGGACTGGCGCCGGCCCTATGGCCGGCAGAGCAACATCCGCGGCAAGTACGACCATCCCGTCGTGCAAGTCTCCTATGAGGACGCCAGGGCCTATGCCGACTGGGCGGGCAGGGACCTGCCGACCGAAGCCGAGTGGGAGTTTGCCGCCAAAGGCGGTCGCGACGGAACCGAGTTCGCCTGGGGCGATGAACTGGTGCCCGACGGTCGCTTCATGGCCAACACCTGGCATGGGACCTTTCCGACCGAGAACCTGAAGCCGGACGGGTTTGAGCGCACCTCGCCGGTCGGCAGCTTTCCGCCGAACGGCTACGGCCTGTACGATATGATCGGCAACGTCTGGGAATGGACCAGCGACTACTGGTCGTCCCACCATCCGGAGCCGGCGCAGAAAAGCTGCTGCGTGCCGGTCAACCCGCGCGGCGGCGGCATCGAGGGCAGCCGCGACCCCCGCATGCCGGATATCCTGATTGCGCGCCGGGTGGTGAAAGGCGGCTCCCATCTCTGCGCGCCGAACTATTGCCGGCGCTACAGGCCGGCAGCGCGGCATGCACACGAGGAGAATGCTGCCACGACCCATATCGGCTTTCGCTGCATCAGGCGGCCGTGATCGGGGGATTGTTTGGTGATGCTCGGCCTTGTGCAAAGGCGTTTGGCGGGCTACCCAGAGATCACAGGTCCAGCCGAGGGGAGGCGATGATGACCGAAGATCTCAAGGGGGATATCGCGCGATTGGAAAGGCAGGAGGAAATCCTGCGTTTCAATCGCTTCGACGCGGCGACCGCATGGACCCTCGGCGGCCTATTGCGCGAGATCGCCACCGGGCGCGGCGCGGCGATCGCCATCGATATCTCGCTGCGCGATCGCATCCTGTTCCATTGCGTCCTGGACGGGACGACGACCGACAACGCGGAATGGATCCGCCGCAAGCGCAACACCGTGCTGCGGCTTTGGCATTCTTCCTATCTCGTCGGGCGGCGACTGGCATATTCGCATCGCGTTCAGGAGGAGGCGCACAACCTGCCGCTTTCCGACTTTGCCACCCATGGCGGCGGTTTTCCCATCCTGGTCGACGGGCTCGGCTGTGTCGGGGCCATTACCGTTTCGGGCGTGCCGCAGCGCATTGACCATGCGATCGTGGTTGACGGTGTGGCGCACTTTCTGGGTGTCGATCTGGGCGACGCGCGCCTGCCGGAATAGATCCATCAATGCCGGCGAGCGGGCCGTGCACTCGGTGAAGCGGATGGACGGAAGCCGGCAGACGGGCAGGGCCCCATCGCAAAGCAGGAATCAAGAACGGCGCCTTTCATTGCGAAAAGGCGCCGTTCTCCCGTTGTCGCATGGGCGCTTGTGCGGCTGTCATGCAGTCGCGGCTTGCCGCTCGGTGCGGGAAAAACCCTCGCTCGCCTCGAAGAGTTTCTTCGTGTAGGCCGCCTCGAACTTGTGGTCGGCGAGTGCGGAGGCGGGCAGGGTCTCGACCACGTGGCCGCCCTGCATGATCGCCAGACGCTCGCACATGTGGCTCACGACGGCGAGGTCGTGGCTGACCATGACGAAGGTGAGCTTGCGATCCTTGCGGGTCTGCTCCAGCAGGTTCAGGATTTCGGCCTGGACCGAGGCGTCGAGGGCGGAGGTCGGCTCGTCGAGCAGCACGATCGACGGCTCGACGATTAGCGCACGGGCGATGGCGACGCGTTGGCGCTGCCCGCCGGAGAGCTGGTGCGGATAGCGGAAGCGGAAGCCCTTGCCGAGCCCGACCTCCTCCAGCGCGCGGACGATGCGATTCTCGCTGTTGTCGAAGCCGTGGATGGCCAGCGGCTCCAGGAGCGCGCGATCGATCGTCTGGCGCGGGTGCAGCGAGCCGTAGGGGTCCTGGAAGACCATCTGCACCTCGCGGTAGAAGGCGCGGTCGCGCTTGCCCCGCCGCAGTTCCCTGCCGTCGATCGAGATCGTCCCGGCGCTGACCGGCGCCAGTCCGGCGACGGCGCGCAGCAGCGTCGACTTGCCGGAGCCGGATTCGCCGACAAGGCCGAAGGACTCGCCGCGCGCCACCGAGGCGCTGACGTTGTCGAGCGCCTTGTGACCATGGAATTCGACGCAGAGCGCCTTGACGTCCAGTGCCGCGGTCATAGCGCCCACTCCGGTTTGCGGTCGAGAACGGGAAGAGGATGGCGGTCCTGGCCGATGCGCGGCAGCGAGTTCAAGAGCCCGCGCGTGTAGGGGTGCTGCGCGTTCGCAAGGTCAGCGCTCGCGAGTTCCTCCACGATCTTGCCGGCATACATGACGATCACCCGGTCGCAGAAGGTCGAGACCAGGCGCAGGTCGTGCGAGATGAAGAGCAGGCCCATGCCGCGGTCGGCGACCAGCCGGTCGAGAATGGCGAGCACTTCGAGCTGCACCGTGACGTCGAGCGCCGAGGTCGGCTCGTCGGCGATCAGAAGCTCGGGGCCGGCGACAAGCATCATGGCGATCATCGCGCGTTGGCCCATGCCGCCGGAAACCTCGTGCGGATGCAGGTCGAACACGCGTTTCGGCTCGCGGATCTGTACCGCTTCCAGCATGGCGAGCGCGCGATCGCGAGCCTCGGCGCGCGAGACATTTTCGTGCGTCTTCAGCGTTTCCATGATCTGCCGGCCGATGGTCATCACCGGGTTCAGCGAATATTTCGGATCCTGCAGGATCATCGCCATCTGCTTGCCGCGCAGCGAGCGACGCTGCTTCGGGCTGGCCGTGAGCAGATCGATGTCGTTGAACATCATTTTCTTTGCCGTGACCGTCGCCTGCGGCGGCGTCAGGCCCATGATGGCGCGGCCGGTCTGCGACTTGCCTGATCCGGACTCGCCGACGATGCCGAGGCGTTCACGGCCGAGCTTGAGCGAGACGCCGCGCACCGCCTGGATCGGACCGGAGCGGCCGGGGAAGGTGACGCGCAGGTCTTCGATGTCGAGGAGCGGCTTCACCGGCCTTCCTCCTTCGGGTCGAGGGCGTCGCGCAGGCCGTCACCGAGCAGGTTGAAGCCGAGGCTGACGATCAGGATCGCCGCACCCGGGGCGGCGGCGACCCACCACTGGTCGAGGATGAAGCGGCGACCGGAGGCGATCATCGCGCCCCATTCGGGCAAGGGCGGCTGCGCGCCGAGGCCGAGGAAGCCGAGGCCGGCGGCCGTGAGGATGATCCCGGCCATGTCGAGCGTGACGCGCACGATCAGCGACGGCATGCACAGCGGCATGATATGGCGCAGCACGATCCGCATCGGCGAGGCGCCCATCAACTGGACCGCGGAGATGTAATCGGCATTGCGGAAGGTCATCGTCTCCGCCCGCGCGATGCGGGCATAGGGCGGCCAGGAGGTGATGGCGATCGCGAGCACTGCGTTTTCGATGCCGGGTCCGAGGGCTGCGACGAAGGCGAGCGCCAGCACCAGCTTCGGGAAGGCGAGGAAGATGTCGGTGATGCGCATCAGCACCGCATCGATCCAGCCGCCGGCATAGCCGGAAACGGTGCCGATCAGCAGCCCGACGGGGGCGGCGATGATGGCGACGAGGATGACCACGAACAGGGTCAGCCGCGAGCCGTAGATGACGCGCGAAAGGATGTCGCGGCCCTGGTCGTCGGTGCCGAACCAGTGCAGCGCGCTCGGCGCCAGCAAGCGCTCATCCTTCAGGTTGCCGATGTAGGGCGAGTAAGGAGCGAGGAGATCGGCAAACGCCGCCGTCAGCAGCAACAGAACCAGGATGAGGAGGCCGACGAGGGCAAGCTTGTTTTCGCAAAACCGCAGCCAGGTCGTGTAGGTGCGGCCGAGGCGGGCCTGCATGCGGGACGCAGGACGCTCGGTCATCAGCCATTCCCGCCAGGAGAGCGGGGCATTGGAGGTCATGTCGCTCATCGCGTGCGCGTCCTCGGGTCAAGTGTCCGGTAGAGCAGATCCGACAGGAGATTGATGGCGATGAAGACGGAGCCGATGACGATCGTCCCGCCCAGCACCGCGTTCATGTCGGCGTTCTGGAGCGAATTGGTGATATAGAGGCCGAGGCCCGGCCAGGCGAAGACGGTCTCCGTCAGCACCGAGCCTTCGAGAAGGCCGGCATAGGAGAGCGCGATCACGGTGACAAGTGGAACGGCAGCGTTGCGCAGCGCATGGCCCCAGATGATGCGCGTCTCCGACAGACCCTTGGCGCGGGCGGCGACGATATATTCCTGGCTCAGCTCGTTCAGCATGAAGCTGCGGGTCATGCGGCTGATATAGGCCAGCGAGAAATAGCCGAGCAGGCCGGCGGGCAGGGCGATGTGCCGGATCAGGTCCCACAGCACGTCCCAGGCGCCCTGCATCGTCGCGTCGATCAGGTAGAAGCCGGTGACAGGTGTGAAGGAGTATTCGTAGACGACGTCGACGCGGCCCGGAAATGCCGCCCATTGCAGCTTGGCGTAAAAGAGAACGAGCGACAGCAGCGCCAGCCAGAAGATCGGCACGGAATAGCCGATCAGCCCGATGATGCGCACGATCTGGTCGGCCAGGCTGCCGCGCTTGACCGCGGCGAGGACGCCGAGCGGGATGCCGAACAGCGCGCCGATGATCGTGCCGAGCGTCGCCAGTTCGATGGTCGCGGGAAAGACGCGGCGGATGTCGTCCATCACCGGGTTGGTGGTGAGAACAGACGTGCCGAAATTGCCCTCCAGCGCGCCCTTCACGTAGATGAAGAACTGCTGGTAGAGCGGCAGGTTGAGGCCCATCTCCTCGCGCACACGATCGACCACGTGCTGCGGCGCGCGGTCGCCGAGGACGGCAAGAACCGGGTCAATCGGGATGACGCGGCCGATGAAGAAGGTGACGGCCAGAAGGCCGAGATAGGTGGTCGCCACGATGACGAGAAAACGCAACGTGGCGAGGAACAGCGAACGGGCGCGGGCGCTCGTGCGCCCGGCCCCTGCTTGTGTTGGAACAGAAGACAACGTTCTTTTTCCGATCAGTCCTTGGAGACCGACCAGACGAAGTTCGTGTCGAAGGTCGGTCCCAGCTTGAAATCCTTCAGGTTGGCACGGTAGCCGGCCACTTCGGTCTGCTGGAAGATGACGACGAAGGGGCTGGTCTCCAGGACGGCCTTCTGCAGTTCCTCGTACATCTGCGCGCGCTTGGCGCTATCCTTTTCAAGAAGGGCGGCCTTCGTCTTCTCCGTCAGATCCGGAACGTCCCAGGCGTTGCGCCAGGCGAGCGTCTTGTTCTTTCCTTCATCCGAGTTGTCGGTGTTGGAGGTGAACGTCTCGGCGTTGGAGTTCGGGTCGAAGTAGTCCATGCCCCACTGGCCGATATACATGTCATGGTTGCGGGCGCGGTACTTCGTCAGCGTCTGCTTGCCGTCGCCCGGGATGATCTCGAGCTTCACGCCGGCCTCGCCGAGCGTCTGCTGGAAGGATTCGGCGATGCCGGACACCGGCTGGGAGTTGCGCACGTCCATGGTGACGGTGAAGCCATCCGGGACGCCGGCCTTGGCAAGCAGTTCCTTCGCCTTGGCAACGTTCTTCTCGAAGGGATTCTCGTCGAGTGCGCCGAGGACGCCCTTCGGCAGGAAGGTCTGGTGGATCTCGCCGATGCCCTTGATCAGCGTCGAGCCGATCGCGTCGTAGTCGACCAGATACTTGAAGGCTTCGCGCACTTCCGGCTTTGCGAGCGTCTCGTTCTTCTGGTTGAGGCTGATGTAGTAAAGGGTCGTCTTCGGCGCGCTGGTGGCGGCGAGATCGGCGTTCTTGGCGATCGCGTCGAGATCGCCGGGATCGAGGTTGCGGGCGATGTCGATGTCACCGGCTTCGAGCGCAAGGCGCTGGCCGGAGCTTTCCTTCATGTGGCGGTAGATGACGCGGGCAAGCTTCGCCTGCTCACCGTGGTAGTTGTCGTTGCGCTCGAGCACGACGAGTTCGTTGGCGCGCCACTCGCGCAGCTTGAACGGGCCCGAGCCGGCAAAGCCGGTCTTCAGCCATTCGTTGCCGAAATCCGTGTCGTACTTGTACTCGGCGGTCGGCGTGACCGGCTTGGCATGCTCCATCACGAGCTTCTTGTCGAGAACGGCAGCGACGGTGGCCGTCAGGCAGTTCAGCACGAAGCTCGGCGCATAGGGCTTGTCGACGGTGAAGACGAAGGTCAGTTCGTCGGTGGCCTTGGCCTTTTCGGTGACGTTGTCGCCGGTGAGACCGAACTGGGTGAGGATGAAGGCGGGGCTCTTGTCGAGCTTGACGGCGCGCTCGAAGGAGAAGGCGACGTCCTCGGCGGTGATCGGGTTGCCGGAGGCGAACTTCAGGCCCGGCTTGAGCTTGAAGGTGTAGGTCAGGCTGTCGTCCGAGACCGTCCAGCTTTCGGCCAGATCGCCCTTGACCTTCGAAGTGTCTGTCGGGTCGAGACGGATCAGGAAGTCATAGGTGTTGCCGGTCATTTCGGCGGCCGAAAACTCGAAGGCCTCGCCCGGGTCCAGGGTGATGATGTCGTCGATGGCCAATGCCTCGACCAGTGTATCCTTGGGCGTATCGGCGAATGCGGCCGGGGGCGACATCATCAGAAGCGAGAGTGCGGCGCTCGTTGCGAGCATCCTTGCGCGGCCATTGAACATTTTCATCATCATGATCCGTTCCCTTGTTTCCTTTGGTTTCAATACCGGGGCATCAGGCCTCGTGCCATGCCTGCCCAAGCACTCTCAGCCAGTTGTCCCGGCATATCTTTGCAAGATCCTCGGTGCCGTATCCGGCGGCGGCCAGGGCGGCAACGAGCTTCTGGTTTCCGGCCGCGTCGCGGATGTCGGCCGGAATCGTGGCGCCGTCGAAGTCCGAGCCCAGCGCCACGCAGTCGATGCCCATGCGCTCGACCATGTGGTCCACATGGCGAACCATGTCGGAAAGCGGCGTGTCCGCGCTCTCCTGGCCATCGGCGCGCAGCATGGTGGTGGCGTAGTTGAGACCCACAAGGCCGCGGCTGTCGCGGATCGCTTCCATCTGCTTGTCCGTCAGGTTGCGGGCGACCGGTGTCAGCGCATGCGCGTTGGAATGGCTGGCGATCAGCGGCTGGTCAGAGGTCTTCGCCACGTCCCAGAAGCCTTTTTCGGTGATGTGCGAAAGGTCGACCAGGATTCCGAGGCGATTGCATGCCCGGATCAGTTCGAAGCCGGCTTCGGTGAGGCCGGGGCCGGTATCGGGGCCCATCGGATAGGCGAAGGGAACGCCGTGGCCGAAAATGTTGTTCCGGCTCCAGACGGGACCGAGCGAGCGCAGGCCTGCGGCATAGAAAGTCTCGAGCGCAACCAGGTCCTTGTCGATCGCCTCGCAGCCTTCCATGTGCAGCACCGCGGCAAACTTGCCCTTCTCGATGGCGGCGCGAATATCGGAAGTCGTCCGGCACAGGGTCCAGGCGCCGGCGCGGTCGAGCCTGTAGGCGATCGCGGCCATGGCGAGCGCGATGTCGAGCGACGGCTGCCGTTCCAACGGCGCTTCGAGCGGCGTGGCATAGTGGCCGTCCTCGCCGGGTTGGCGGAGCTCGAAATGGCCCGAGGAAATGTAGATGGCGCAGAGGCCGCCGGCGAGGCCGCCGGCACGGGCGCGCGGGCCGTCGATGTGCCCCTGGTCCGTGCCGTCCCTGAACTCGGCGACGGGATCGCTCCCGCCCTGCATGTTGTTGAGCAGCCGGAGCAGCACGTCATTGTGCCCGTCGAAGATCAGTTGCATGCCATTCCCTATCATTGGGTGACGGGGATTTCCGTTAGGGATGACGTAGGGGAGGACAAGCCCGTCAAGGCCCTTGCCACCGCGACACGATCCGGGAAATCCCTGTCGGGAAATATGAGAAAATGATCCTAGAACCGAAAAGCAGCCCGCTGCAAGGGGTTAAACGGGATATCTACGAAGTTGATTCCGAACCGGCGACGAATACCGGCCTGCCAGCGATGCAGGTCGCAACAACGCCGAGGCGGTCATCGAGTGCAGTGAAGTCCGCGTCATGCCCATGCGTCAGCCGGCCCTTGCGGCCGGTCATGCCGATTGCTTCCGCAGGATAGAGCGAAGCCATGCGAAGCGCTTCCTCGAGCTCAAGGCCGACGCGTTCGTGCATGAAGCGGACGCAGGAGATCATGTCGATGTCGGCCCCGGCGAGCGTGCCGTCGGCCAGCGTCAGGCGTCCGTCCTTGCGGAAGATCTCGCGACCGTTGAGGGTGAAGCTTGTCATGTCGGTGCCGATCGGGGACATGGCATCGGTGACGAGGAAGATGCGTCCCGGTCCCTTCTTGGCGCGCAGCGCCACGCCGATCGAGACGGGGTCCACATGAAAGCCGTCGGCGATCAGGCCGGCATTTATATGGCCGAGATCGAGCGCGCCGCCAACCATGCCGGGCTCGCGGTGACCGAGCGGGCTCATCGCATTGAAGAGATGGGTCATCATCCGTGCGCCCGCAGACACGGCGGCGCTGACGGTGACATAGCTGCTGTCGGAGTGGCCGAGGCTCACGGTGATCCCGGCTGCCGCAAGCGTGGCGATCTGATTGTTTGTCACGCTTTCGGGAGCAACGGTCATCAGAAGTGCGGCGAGCTTGCCGCGTGCCTCGACGGCGCGGGCGAGATCGTCGGCTTCCATCGGGCGGATGAGCTTCGGATCGTGGGCGCCCTTGCGGGCGATGGAGAGGTGCGGCCCTTCGAGATGCAGGCCGAGAAAGCCCGGCACGTCGGCCTGCTGCGCGGCGATGCCGGCGGCGATCGTCCGGATCGTGATCTCGCGCGTATCGGTGATCAGCGTCGGCAACAGCGCGGTGGTGCCGAAGCGGGCGTGGGCGGAACAGATCGTGCGGATGCCTTCGAGATCGGGCTTTTCGTTCAGGAGCACGCCGCCGCCGCCATTGACCTGCAGGTCGACGAAGCCGGGGACGATGCGGGCGCCGTCCATAGGCTCGCGGGTGGCCGTGGGCGGAATTTCATCGCGCCCGACGATGCCCACCACCTTGCCGCGCTCGATCAGGAGCGCCTTGTTGTCGTGCCAGAGATCGCCGTCGAAGATCCGGGCGGCGGTGATTGCCGTCTGCGCGCTCATCTCGTTTCCGTCACTTTCTTCAGGTTGACCGGCTTGTCGGGGTCGAGCCCGCGGGCGCGGGACCAGGCTTCGACGAAGCCATAGAACGGCACGATCAGCGCCAGAGCGTCGGTGATCGGGTGGCCGGTGGCGATGAAGGGCAGCGTCCTGGCGGATTTCGCGGCGGCCGAGGTGACGCAGGCATAGGCGCCCTTGTCGGCAAGGCCGTCGGCCATGCCGGTCACGGATTGTTCGGCGGCATCCCGGGCGGCGAGCGCGATGACGGGGAAGGAGGGGCCGACGAGGGCGACGGGTCCGTGCAGAACCTCGGCGGACGAATAGGCTTCCGCGTGCAGCCCCGATGTCTCCTTGAACTTCAGCGCCGCCTCGCTGGCGATCGCAAGGCCCGGGCCGCGGCCGAGGACGTAGAGCGACTGGGTGTCGGCGAGATCCTCGATCAATCCGCTCCAGTCGAGGGCCACGGCCTTGCCGAACTGCTCGGGCAGGGCCTGGACCGCGCTCCGAAGCGGCGCGTTGCCGGTCCATTCGGCGAGGATCGCAAGGCCGGTGACGATCGAGTTCACGTAGGACTTGGTGGCAGCCACGCTCAGCTCCGGCCCGGCGCAGATGTTGAGCGCATGGCTGCAGGCTTCCGAGAGCGGGGACGGGATCGTATTCGTCAGCGCCAGAGAGAGCGCGCCGGCATCGGATGTTGCCTTGGCCATGGCGACGATGTCGGGGCTTTTGCCGGACTGCGATATGGCGATAGCGGCAGCACCGTCGAGCTTCAGCGTCGCGCCGTAGATGGAGGCGAGCGAAGGGCCGAGCGAAGCGACGGGTCGCCCGGCGGTCAGTTCGATCGCATATTTCAGAAACAGGGCAGCGTGATCGGAGGAGCCGCGCGCCACGGTGACGACGAAGCGCGGATCGACAGTCTTCAGCGCCCTGCCGGCATTGGCGATTGCTGTCGCCTGCTGCTCCAGCACACGGGCGGCCGCTTCGGGGATTTCGTTGATTTCGCGACGCATGTTGGTCTGCATGATCATGCCTTTCATCTGTGGTCGGCCGGCTCAGGCGTCCGGGAGCGTGAGTTCAGCCACGAAATCATAGGCGTCGCCGCGGTAGAGCGAGCGGGTGAATTCGACGACCTTGCCCGAGGCGAGATAGGAAACGCGCTCGATCGACAGCCCGGCAGCGCCAGCGGCAACGCCGAGCAGGGCAGCATCCGGTTCCTTGATATTGTAGGCGGAAATGCGCTGGACGGCACGCACCGGGCGGTGGCCGCGCTGGTCGAGGGCCGCGTAGAGCGAGCCGGTCACCTGGGCGGGGTCGGGAAGAAACTCGGACGAGATGCAGGCGCGCTCGATTGCAAGGGGCATATCGCCGGCGATGCGCAGCCGTCCGAGCCGGGCGACGAGCGCATCGGCGGGCAGACCAAGGATCATCATCTCGTCCGGCGAGGGGTGAAACAGACCGCGATCGAGCCATTGCGCCCGCGTGGTAAGGCCGCGGCGTGCCATGTCCTCGGTAAAGGACGTCAGGCGCGACAGCGATTGCTGCACCTTGGAAACCGGCTTGACCACGAATGTGCCGGAACCGTGGCGCCGCACGAGCAGACCGTCCTTGACGAGGTCGTCCACCGCCTTGCGCACCGTCACGCGGCTTATGTTGGCATACTCGGCGAGATCGCGCTCCGGCGGCAGTGCATCGCCATGATTGAGTCTGCCGGAATTGATCGCCTCTTCCAGCGTCTGGCGCAGCTTCAGGTACAGCGGGCCGGACCCGCCGGCCTGCAGGCGCTCCGGCGGCAGGATGGAGGCGAGGAGGTCGGTCATGTGGCCGCTCCCCCGGTTCGGGTGCGGAAACGGTTGGCAGCCAGCGCCACGGCGCCGGTCAATGCGTCGGACTGCGGTTCGACCAGAATGGCCCTGTGGCGGGGCTCGAGCCAGACCGGATAGAGCGGTGCCAGGCCGCCAAGCAGGCAGAGGCGTTCTGTGCCGCCGATCTTCGTGACCGCATCGAGTGCCTCGTTGACGGATCTTGCCGCGGTCTCGATCAATGCCAGCGCGCCGGGGTCCATCTGTTCCGCATGTTGGAAGACGAGCGGCGCATAGCGGCCGAAATCGCCGGGCTTAGAGAGCCGCGCGAACTCGACCATTGCGGTCGGGTCGTGCTTGAATTCGGTGAGGATCGCATCGGTGACGGCGGAGCGCGGATGAATGCCGTCATGGACCAGCAGCGCCTCCTGCAGCAGCGCCTGCCCCAGGCGGGCGCCCCCGCCGAGATCGCCGATCATGAAGCCCCAGCCGCCGATGTAATGCACCTTGCCGGCCCTGCGGGCCATGAAGATCGTGCCGGTGCCGAGGATTGCGACGGAGCCCTCCGCGTCGCCGATTGCGCCCTGCAGCGCGATCAGGCCGTCGGAGTCGATATCGGTATGGCGGAAGGGCAGGCGCTCGCGCACATACTGGGCGAGATTGCCGACATTGGTTCCGGCGAGACCGAGAAAGGCATGGGCGTTTGCGATCTCCTCATGCGCGATGCCGGCATCGCGAAAGGCGGCCTCGGCAGCCTCGGTGATGCTCGCTATGGCATGGTTCGGGTCGGTCAGGATGTTGGCGGCGCCGCTCTTTCCCCGGCCGAGGACGGTGCCTTGCGGGTCCGCGACCGCCGCGCGGCAGCTCGTGCCGCCGCCATCGATGCCGATGATGAAATCTGCCATGGAACACCTCCAGAAGAGACAATACCAAAAAAATACCATTAACCAAGTGGAAAACCGAAGGCTGGTCGACTGCTGCACCAATGTATTGAAATATTTATGTAAATTTGCGGCTCTCCATTTTTCTGCCACCAGAAGTTAATTTGCAGTAGACAATTGGTATTTTGTTGGCATTAAATTGCGCCGAGGAGAGCGAGAATGACAGCAGGCAAGACTGAAGCCAGGCACGAGCAGGCCGAAGGGCTGGACGAGCGCAGCCCCGTCGAGGTTCTTGCTGTGCTGTCGTCGGCGCAGCAGGCCGCGGCCGCTGTCGTCGACGCGGCAATTGCGGACATTGCAGACGCGGCGAAGCTTGCGGGCGATGCGCTGCGGTCCGGCGGGCGCCTGGTCTATGTGGGCGCTGGCAGTTCGGGGCTGATGGCGATGTCCGACGCGCTCGAACTTCCCGGCACCTACGGCATCGCCCGCGACCGCATCGTGATCCTGCTGGCCGGCGGGGCGGCGAGCCTCGAGGATCTTGCCGGCGGCTATGAGGATGACGAGGCGCTCGCGCTGGCGGATGCCGGGAAGGCCGGTATCGGCAAGGGCGATTGTGTCATTTGCGTCACCGCCAGTGGTTCGACACCCTATGTCATCGCCGTTGCCGACTACGCGCAATCGCACGATGCCCGGGTGATCGCGCTCGCCAACAATCCCGGCGCGCCGCTTTTCGCCTATGCCGACATCTCCATTTTGCTGCAGACGCCGCCGGAGGTGATCGCCGGCTCCACGCGCATGGGCGCGGGCACAGCCCAGAAGATCGCCTTCAACATGCTGTCGACGCTCGTCGGCGTCCAGCTCGGCCATGTGCACGACGGCTACATGGTCAACCTGAAGGCGGACAACATCAAGCTCCGGGATCGGGCCAGCCGCATCGTCGCCGGCATTTCCGGCGTCGGGATCGACGAGGCGACGCGCCTGCTGCAGCAATCCGAGGGCTCGGTCAAGGCGGCGGTGCTGCTCGCCGCGGGCGCCGCGGACCTGGCGGCGGCCAAGGCCGCACTCGACAAAACCGGGCAGAGCCTGCGGCGTGCGCTGGCGAGCCTGAAGTAACGAGATTCAGAATGCGCCAGCGTGCGCACAAAAAGGGGAGAATGTGATGACTCGTAACGCACTCAAGGGCTTGCTCCTTGCCACGAGCATTCTCGGCGCCGCCGGGATTGCGCAGGCGCAGGACGTGACGCTGACGATCGAGAGCTGGCGCAACGACGACCTGCCGATCTGGAAGGACAAGATCATCCCGGCGTTCGAAGCGAAGAACCCGGGCATCAAGGTGAATTTCGCGCCGACGGCGCCGACCGAATACAACGCCGCGCTGAACGCCAAGCTCGATGCCGGCTCGGCGGGCGACCTGATCACCTGCCGTCCGTTCGACGCCTCGCTCGAATTGTTCAACAAGGGGCACCTGGCGGCCCTGAACGACCTTCCCGGCATGGAGAACTTCTCCGACGTCGCCAAGTCCGCCTGGACGACCGACGATGGCAAGACCACCTTCTGCGTGCCGATGGCATCGGTCATTCACGGCTTCATCTACAACAAGGACGCCTTCGACCAGCTCGGCATCTCCGCGCCGGCCACCGAAGCGGAGTTCTTCGCCGCCCTCGACAAGATCAAGGCAGACGGCAACTACATTCCGATGGCGATGGGCACGAAGGATCTCTGGGAAGCCGCAACCATGGGCTACCAGAACATCGGCCCGACCTACTGGAAGGGCGAGGAGGGCCGGCTGGCGCTGATCAAGGGCGAGCAGAAACTGACCGACGAGCCGTGGGTCGAGCCCTATCGCGTGCTCGCCAAGTGGAAGGACTATCTCGGCGACGGCTTTGAGGCCCAGACCTATCCGGACAGCCAGAACCTCTTCACGCTCGGCCGCGCCGCCATCTATCCGGCCGGCTCGTGGGAAATCGGCCTGTTCAACACCCAGGCGCAGTTCAAGATGGGCGCCTTCCCGCCGCCGGTGAAGAACGCCGGCGACACCTGCTACATCTCCGACCACAACGACATCGGTATCGGCCTGAACGCCAAGGGCGCCAATGCGGACGCCGCAAAGAAGTTCCTGACCTTCGTCGCCTCGCCGGAATTTGCCGACATCTACGCCAACTCGCTGCCGGGCTTCTTCAGCCTGAACTCGACGGCGGTGAAGATGGCCGACCCGCTGGCGCAGGAATTCGTCTCCTGGCGCGAGAAGTGCAAGCCGACGATCCGCTCGACCTATCAGATCCTGTCGCGCGGCACGCCGAACCTCGAAAACGAGACCTGGACGGCGTCGGCCAACGTCATCAACGGCACGCAGACGCCGGAAGATGCCGCCAAGAAGCTGCAGGAAGGCCTCGACAGCTGGTACAAGCCGGCGAAGTAAGCGACGGCCGAGGCGGCAGATTCGCCCCTCACCCTAACCCTCTCCCCGCAGGCGGGGAGAGGGGACTGCGGTCGCCGCCAGGCCCTCATCGAGCGCTCCTTGCGCTTGCGGAGGATTGACGGACGCGGCCGCGGCACAGACCTTCTCCGCGCTCGCGGGGAGAAGGTGCCGGCAGGCGGATGAGGGGCAGTGTTTGCGTGCCCTGTCGATCGCGGTCCGATGCCCGCGCCATCCGCGAAAAAACGTGTAAACTGAATGTCATCGGCCGGAGTCTTCCGGCCCGGCAACATGCGGCGGGACCGGCCGTGTGACGCCGATCCGCAACCGGAAAACAGTCGAACCATCGGTCGGAACGAACGGGCATAGCGATGACGGACGCCACACTATCTCGGGACGAATGGGCAGCCGTACGGCGCCCGCGGCGCTGGCACATCGTCGTGTTCCTGCTGCCGGCGCTGGTCGTCTACTCGGCCGTAATGATCCTGCCGTTGTTCGAGACGCTGCGGCTGTCGTTCTACAATACGGTCGACGGCCAATACACCTTCGTCGGTCTCGACAACTTCCGCACGCTGTTCGGCGATGGACGCTGGGCTTCCGACTTCTGGAACGCGCTGAAGAACAACTTCATCTTCTTTGCCATCCACATGCTGGTGCAGAACCCGATCGGAATTGCGCTGGCGGCCCTGCTGTCGCTGCCGAAGCTGCGCTTCGCCGCCTTCTATCGCACCGCGATCTTCCTGCCGACGCTGCTCTCCTTCGTGATCGTCGGCTTCATCTGGAAGCTGATCCTGTCGCCGATCTGGGGCGTCTCGCCCTATCTCATGGACCTCGTCGGCCTGAAGTGGATGTTTTCCCCCTGGCTCGGCAAGCCGCAGTCGGCGCTGATTGCCGTGTCGCTGATTTCCGTCTGGCAATATGTCGGCATCCCGATGATGCTGATCTATGCCGCTCTCCTGAACATCCCCGAGGAGGTGATCGAGGCGGCCGAATGCGACGGCATCACAGGCTGGGCGCAGTTCTTCAAGATCAAGCTGCCGCTGGTGCTGCCGGCGATCGGCATCATCTCGATCCTCACCTTCGTCGGCAACTTCAACGCCTTCGACTTGGTCTACACCGTGCAGGGGGCGCTGGCCGGTCCGGACGGCTCGACCGACATTCTCGGCACGCTGCTCTACCGGACCTTCTTCGGCTTCCAGCTGCAGCTCGGCGACCGCTCGATGGGGGCAACGATCGCAACCGTAATGTTCCTGATCATCCTCGCCGGCGTCTCGCTCTATCTTTTCGTCATCCAGCGGCGCATCCGCCGCTATCAGTTCTGAGGGAGGCGATCATGTCGAAGGCACGCACCTCCTACGGCCGCATGGCGCTGGTCCACCTGGCGCTGATCGCCTATACGCTCGTCGCCGTGTTCCCGGTGTTCCTGACGCTCATCAACTCGTTCAAGAACCGCAATGCGATCTTCCGCAACCCGATGCAACTGCCGACCCCGGAAACGTTCGACCTCGTCGGCTATGCCACGGTGCTCGGGCAGGGGGATTTCGCCACCTATTTCCAGAACAGCCTGATCGTCACGGTCGTTTCGATTGTCCTGGTGCTGCTGTTCGGCGCGATGTCCGCGTTTGCGCTATCGGAATACCGCTTCCGCGGCAACACGCTGATGGGGCTTTACCTGGCGCTCGGCATCATGATCCCGATCCGTCTCGGCACGGTGGCAATCCTGCAGGGGATGGTGGCGACGGGACTCGTCAACACGCTGACGGCGCTGATCCTCGTCTATACAGCGCAAGGGCTGCCGCTCGCCGTCTTCATCCTGTCGGAATTCATGCGCACCGTTTCCGACGACCTGAAGAATGCCGGCCGCATCGACGGGCTTTCCGAATATTCGATCTTCTTCCGGCTGGTGTTGCCGCTGGTTCGGCCGGCCATGGCGACGGTCGCCGTCTTCACGATGATCCCGATCTGGAACGACCTGTGGTTTCCGCTGATCCTTGCGCCCAGCGAGGCGACGAAGACCGTCACGCTGGGATCGCAGATCTTCATCGGCCAGTTCGTCACCAACTGGAACGCCGTGCTCGCCGCCCTGTCGCTGGCGATCCTGCCGGTTCTCGTCCTCTATCTCGCCTTCTCGCGGCAGCTCATCCGCGGCATCACTTCAGGAGCAGTGAAATGAACCCTTCCTCCGCCCCGATCCGCGTGCTTTCGGCCGGGCTTGGCAACATGGGCCGCAGCCATGCGCTCGCCTACCACGAGAACCCCGGTTTTACGATCGTCGGTCTCGTCAACCGCTCGAAGGTGGAGCTGCCGGAAGCGCTGAACGGTTACGAGATCCTGCCGTCCTTCCCCGAGGCGCTGAGGGAGTTGAAACCGGAGCTCTGCTCGATCAACACCTATTCGGACAGCCATGCCGAGTATGCGGTGATGGCCATGGAGGCGGGCGCTCATGTTTTTGTCGAGAAACCGCTCGCGACCACCGTTGCCGATGCCGAGCGCGTGGTAGCCTGCGCCAGGGCCAATGGCCGCAAGCTCGTGGTCGGATACATCCTGCGCCACCACCCCTCGTGGATGCGGCTGATCGCCGAGGCCCGAAAACTTGGCGGTCCCTACGTGTTCCGCATGAACCTGAACCAGCAGTCGAGCGGCCCGACCTGGGCGACGCACAAGCAACTCATGCAGACGACGCCGCCGATCGTCGATTGCGGTGTGCATTATGTCGACGTCATGTGCCAGATCACCGACGCCAGGCCGGTCGAGGTGCGCGGCATGGGGCTGCGGCTCTCCGACGAGATCGCGCCCGACATGTACAACTACGGCCACCTGCAGGTCCTGTTCGAAGACGGCTCGCTCGGCTGGTACGAGGCCGGGTGGGGGCCGATGATCTCGGAAACCGCCTTCTTCGTGAAGGACGTGATGTCGCCGAAGGGCTCGGTGTCGATCGTCATGGACCCGAACGCCAAGTCCGACGACATCGACACGCACACGAAGACGGCGGTAATCCGCGTCCACAATGCGGAGACCGGACCGGAGGGCCGCTTCCTCAAGGCCGACGAGGACCTGCAGATGGCCGGGGAACCGGGACACCAGGAGCTTTGCGACCTGGAGCAGGCCTATGTGCTGAAGGCGATCCGCGAGGACATCGACCTGTCGCGGCATATGGACGATGCGGTTCAGTCGCTGCGCATCTGCCTTGCCGCCGACGAGAGCGTGCGCACCGGCAAGCCGGTCAAGCTGTAAGAAGGAAACGTCGATGGGCTCTCTGCAACTGAAATCTGTGCGCAAGTCGTTCGGCCCGGTCGACGTGCTCAAGGGCATCGACCTCGAGGTCAAGGACGGCGAGTTCGTCATCTTCGTCGGCCCCTCCGGCTGCGGGAAATCCACACTGCTGCGCATCATCGCCGGCCTGGAGGATGCCACCTCCGGCAACATCCTGATCGACGGCGCCGAGGTCAGTGCCGTGCCGCCGGCCAAGCGCGGCATCGCGATGGTGTTCCAGTCCTACGCGCTCTATCCGCACCTGACGGTGCGGGACAACATGGGTATCGGGCTGAAGCAGGCCGGGGCCCCCAAGGCACAAATCGAGGAGCGCATCAAGAAAGCTTCCGCCATGCTGTCGCTGGGGCCGTACCTGGACCGCCGCCCGGCCGAACTTTCCGGCGGCCAGCGCCAGCGCGTCGCGATCGGGCGCGCCATCGTGCGCGAGCCGAAACTGTTTCTGTTCGACGAGCCGCTCTCGAACCTCGACGCGGCGCTGCGCGTCAACACTCGCCTGGAGATCGCGCGGCTGCACCGCGAGCTGAAGGCGACGATGATCTACGTCACCCACGACCAGGTCGAGGCGATGACGCTTGCGGACAAGATCGTCGTCCTCGACGCCGGTGTGATCCAGCAGGTCGGCTCGCCGATGGAACTCTACAACCGGCCCGCCAACCTGTTTGTCGCGGGCTTCATCGGTTCGCCGGCGATGAACTTCATCGACGCGGAACGGCTCGGCCAGAATGGTGCCAAAACGATCGGAATTCGCCCCGAGCACATCACACTTTCGCGAGAGAAAGGTGATTGGATGGGCAGGCTCGTCCACGTCGAGCACCTCGGTGCTGACACAATCGTCTATCTGGAGAGCGACAGGGTCGGGCTGCTGACCGCGCGGCTTTTCGGGGAACATCACTACGCACCCGACGATATCGTCTATGCGACGCCAAACGCCGGACAACTGCATCGCTTCGATGCGGAAGGCCGGGCGATACGATGATGCCCCTCATCACAATTCCGTGATAGGGGGTATTGTGCGGCGCAATAATCCATTGCGCTTCCGCAAGATCCAACATACATGACTGATTGTATAACTGCGATGCGGGGAGCGAACGGCTTTCCGCATCGAGTCTTTTCAAGGCCTTCCGACCGTACGCTCAACGGTTCCGGACGCTGCCAACCCTCTTGATGGAAGAACCAATGCGTTTGACGAGACCTTTCGTGATTGCGACGATGAGCAGCCTTCTTGTGCTGGCGGGATGCCAGAAGGAAGAAGGCCAGCAAGGCGCTGGCGGTTTTCCGCCGGCCCAGGTGGCGGTCATCACCACCAAGACCGAGGAAGCGCCCATCACCAACGAACTGCCCGGCCGCATCGCCGCGACGCGGACGGCCGAGGTGCGGCCGCGCGTCTCGGGCATCGTCGTCGAACGGGTGTTCCAGCAGGGCTCGATCGTCAAGGAAGGCGACGTGCTCTATCGCATCGACCCCGAGCCGTTCCGCGTCCAGGTCGCCAGCGCCGAGGGCACGCTGCGCCGCGCCAAGGCGGTGCAGATGCAGGCCAAGCAGGCGGCAGACCGCCAGGAGCAGTTGAAGAAGTCGAATGTCGCTTCAGAGCAGCAGTTCGACGATGCCGTGGCAAACCTGGCGGCCGCCGATGCGGACGTCGCGATCGCCGAAGCGGGCCTGGCCACGGCCAAGCTCAACCTTCAATACTCCGAAGTGACCGCGCCGATCAGCGGCCGGATCGGCCGTGCGCTGATCACCGAGGGTGCCCTCGTCAGCTCCAACGGTACCGAGGCGCTGGCCACGATCCAGCAGCTCGATCCGGTCTATGCCGACTTCACCCAGTCGGCGACCGACCTCATCCGCCTGCGCAAGGCGCTTGAGGAAGGCGACCTGATGACCGACGGAAACTCGGCCGACGTCAAGCTGCTGTTCGACGACGGCACCGCCTACGAGCATCAGGGCAAGCTGCTGTTCTCGGAGGCGGCGGTGGACGCAACCACCGGTCAGGTGACGTTGCGCGGCGAGTTCCCGAACCCGACGAACGACCTGCTGCCGGGCATGTATGTGCGTGTCCAGATCCAGCAGGGCATCGAGAAGAACGCGATCCTGGTACCGCAGCAGGCGGTGCTGCGTGACACCGCCGGCCAGGCGCAGGTCTATGTCGTCAACGCCGACAACACCGTGGAGGTGCGCCGCATCACCGTCGGCCGGGCGGTCGGGCAACGCTGGGTCGTCACCAGCGGCCTGCAGTCCGGCGAAAAGATTGTCGCCGAAGGCTTCCAGAAGGCGCGGCCAGGCAGCGTGGTTGCTCCATCGGAATGGAAGCCGGCCGTCGAAGCGGCGGAAGCCGACGGCGCGACCGGAGAAGCCGCGCCCGCCGCGGAAGCGAAGGCCGAGCCGGCCGCCGCAGCGAATTGAGGTTCTGACCAATGCCACGTTTCTTTATCGACAGGCCGATCTTCGCCTGGGTCGTCGCCATATTCATCATGATCGCGGGGCTGATCACGATTCCGATGCTGCCGGTTGCGCAGTATCCGAACGTGGCCCCGCCGCAGATCTCGATCGGGACAACCTATCCTGGCGCCTCGCCCGAGGACATGTATCTCAGCGTCACGCGTCCGATCGAGGAGGAGCTGAACGGCGTTCCGGGGCTGATCTATTTCGAGTCGACCTCGGAATCCTCCGGCCGCATCGCCATCAACGTGACCTTCGCGCCCGGCACCGACATCGACCAGGCGCAGGTGGAGGTGCAGAACCGCATCGCACGCGTCGAGCCCCGCCTTCCGCGTTCGGTGACCCAGCAGGGCATGCGCGTCGAGCAGGCCGGCACCAGCTTCCTGATGGTGGTTGCGCTCAAGTCCGACGACGGCAATACCGATGCGATTGGCCTTGGCGACTACATGAGCCGCAACGTCATCGGCGAAATCCGCCGGGTACCGGGCGTCGGCAGTGCCACGCTCTTCTCCACCCAGCGCTCGATGCGCATCTGGGTGGACCCGGACAAGATGGTCGGCCTGAGCCTGACCGTGGACGACGTGACCCGGGCCATTGCCGCTCAGAACGCACAGGTCTCGGCCGGCCGCATCGGCGCGCAGCCGAACCCCATCAACCAGCAGATCTCCGCGACCGTTCTCGTTCGCGGCCAGCTCGCCACGCCCGAGCAGTTCGGCTCGATCGTCCTGCGCGCCAACCCGGACGGCTCCACCGTCCGGCTGCGTGACGTCGCGCGCATCGAAATCGGCGGCGAAACCTACAACTTCTCCGCCCGGCTGAACGGCAAGCCGACCGCGGCGATCGGCGTCCAGCTGTCGCCGACCGCCAACGCCATGTCCACGGCGGAGGGTATCCGGGAGAAGATGGACGAACTGGCGCAGTTCTTCCCGCCGGGCATCAGCTACGAGATCCCCTACGACACGACGCCGTTCGTCGAGGCGTCGATCGAGAAGGTGGTCCACACCCTCATCGAAGCCATTGGCCTCGTGTTCATCGTGATGTTCCTGTTCCTGCAGAACATCCGCTACACGGTGATACCGACGCTCGTCGTGCCGGTGGCGCTGCTCGGCACCTGTGCGGTGATGTTCGTCGCCGGCTTCTCGATCAACGTGCTGACGATGTTCGCCATGGTGCTGGCGATCGGCATCCTCGTCGACGACGCCATCGTCGTGGTGGAGAACGTCGAGCGCATCATGGCCGAGGAAGGGCTGCCGCCGAAGGAGGCGACCCGCAAGGCGATGGGCCAGATCACCGGCGCGCTGATCGGCATCACGCTGGTGCTGACGGCCGTGTTCGTTCCCATGGCCTTCTTCCCTGGCGCCGTGGGCATCATCTATCAGCAGTTCAGCCTGACGATGGTGGTGTCGATCCTGTTCTCCGGTCTCCTGGCGCTTTCGCTCACGCCGGCCCTCTGCGCCACGTTCCTGAAGCCGATCGCCCACGGTCATCACCAGAAACGCGGCTTCTTTGGCTGGTTCAACCGCAGCTTCGACAAGACCACGAACGGCTATTCGAGCATGGTCGGCGGCGTCGTCAAGCGCTCCGGCCGCCTGATGGTCGTCTATCTCGCGCTGCTCGTCGGCCTCGGCTACGCCTATATCCAGCTGCCGACGTCGTTCCTGCCGAACGAGGACCAGGGCTTCCTGATCGTCGACATGCAGGCTCCGTCCGAGGCAAGCGGCAGCCGCACCCAGGGGGTGATCGAACAGGTCGAGCAGATCTTTGCGAAGGAAGAGGCGGTCGATCAAGTGGTGGCCATTTCCGGCTTCAGCTTCGCCGGTTCCGGCCAGAATGCCGGCCTCGCCTTCGTCAGCCTGAAGGACTGGTCCGAACGCGGACCGGAGAACTCGGCGGACGCAATCGCCGGACGGGCCAACGGGCAGATCTTCGGCACGGTCAAGGACGCGATGGCGTTCTCGCTCTCGCCGCCTCCGATCCAGGGCCTCGGCAACTCGAGCGGCTTCACCTTCCGCCTGCAGGACCGCGGCGGCATGGGCCAGGCCGCGCTCTCCGCCGCGCGCGACCAGTTGATGGCCGCCGCCCAGCAGAGCAAGATCGTGGCCGGCCTGCGCGTCGAAGGCATGCCCGACGCCGCCCAGGTCAATCTGGTCATCGACCGCGAGAAGGCGAACGCCTTCGGCGTCACCTTCGCCGACATCAACTCGACGATCTCGGCGAACCTCGGCTCGTCCTATGTCAACGACTTTCCGAACGCCGGCCGCATGCAGCGCGTGACGGTGCAGGCGGATGCGGAAAAGCGCATGCAGACGGCGGACCTGCTGAAGCTCAACGTCCGCAATGCCAACGGTGGCATGGTGCCGCTGTCCTCCTTCGCCTCGGTGGAGTGGGTTCGCGGCCCGGCGCAGATCGTCGGCTACAACGGCTATCCGTCCGTCCGCATCAGCGGCCAGGCCGCCCCCGGTTACTCCTCGGGCGATGCCATCGCCGAGATGGAACGGCTGGCAGCGGACCTGCCGAACGGCTTCGGCTACGAGTGGACCGGGCAGTCGCTGCAGGAGATCCAGTCGGGCTCGCAGGCGCCGGCGCTGATCGCGCTGTCGATCCTGTTCGTCTTCCTGCTGCTGGCGGCGCTCTACGAGAGCTGGTCGATCCCGCTGTCGGTCATGCTTGTCGTGCCGCTCGGCGTCATCGGCTCGGTGCTGGCGGTCACGCTGCGCGGCATGTCGAACGACGTGTACTTCCTCGTCGGTCTGATCGCCATCATCGGCCTGTCGGCGAAGAACGCGATCCTGATCATCGAGTTTGCCAAGGACCTGCGTGCCGAGGGCAAGTCGCTGAAGGAGGCGGCGATCCAGGCGGCGCGGCTGCGCTTCCGCCCGATCCTGATGACTTCGCTCGCCTTCACGCTCGGCGTTCTGCCGCTGGCGATCGCCACCGGCCCGAGCGCTGCGAGCCAGAACGCCATCGGCACCGGCGTCATGGGCGGGATGATCTCGGCCACCGTGCTTGCGGTCGTCTTCGTGCCGGTCTTCTTCGTGTTCATCATGAAGCTGTTCGGCGGCAAGGCGAAGGCGACAAAACGGGTGGCGGAAGCCGCACCGGCCGCCGGCGAGTAAGACTTGAGTGCCCGCCGCGAGGCGGGCACTCTTCTGTTAGGAGTTAAAATGCGCAGAACCAAAGCCGAAGCGGAAGCGACGCGCCAGCAGATCCTATGTGCGGCCGAGCGGGTCTTCTTCAGGAAGGGTGTGTCCAACGCAACGATGGAAGAGGTGGCGAAAGCTGCCGGCGTTACGCGGGGTGCGGTCTACTGGCACTTCGCCAACAAGATCGATGTGTTCATGGAGCTCTACAAGTCCGTGCCTCTGCCGCAGGAGGACATGATCGCGCAGGAGCTCGAATCCGAGGATGCGGACGTGCTCGCCGTCGTGGAGCGGGCGGCGGCCGACTGGCTCGACACGCTGGCCATCGACGAGCAGCGCCAGCGCATCCTGACCATCCTTCTGCGCTGCGACTATTCCGGCGAGTTCGCACCGGTTCTGGAAAAGCAGCAGAATGTCGACGACGATCATAAGTGCAAGCTCGAAAGCGCGCTGACGCGCGCGGCGACGAAAGGACAGCTCAGTGCCTGCTGGACGCCGAAGTCTGCCGCGTCGGCGCTCAGGTGGATGATGAAGGGTCTCTGCAGCGAATGGCTGCTTCATGGCCGCCGCTTCGACCTCGCCAGGGAAGGGCGGGATGGCGTGCAGCGCATGATTGCGAGTCTCAGGCCGGAAAAGAGGACTTCCTAAAGTGCGGCAGCGGGAACGGCCGGAGCCGCCGCTAGTCCGCCCCTGTCTCCATCCGGCTGATCCAGTCGTCGCCGATTTTCCAACGCTTCAGAACTGAAATCGGATCTTCTGCATCAAGCCTGGAGCAGATGCGGTAAACCTCCAGCGTCTCCGCACTCATCTCGCCCTTCTGGAAAAAGTACATGGCGGCCGCATAGCGGGTGCGGCCCGACCGATCGATGCCGGTCGGCGTGCGGACCAGGGTCCAGTTGTGGCGGCTGTTTTCGTCCATGGTGATTGTCTTTCACCTGGTCTTTCTTGCCATCACCGAAGTCCTGGTGGCATGGCGGTGCGGCGCGCCAGCTTGACGAACGGGCGCGGCACGATTGTTGCGCGTTTCATCATCTTCCGGTAGCGCAACTCCCGCATGGCATAGATCTCCACCCAAAGGTCGTTGACGAACCTGGTTCCGTAGGGACGGTCCAGGCTGGCGATGGCGATGTTGCGTTTCGCCGTCGGCGACCAGATCGCGGCCGTGATAAGGCCGGCCTCGTGCTTGCGGCGATGGTAGACGATCGCGTGCTCGGCAGGAATATTCCCTTCAATTTCAAGGCCGACCAGCACATGCTTGAGAGTTTGCTTCCGCCGCGCTTCAAGGATCGCCCTTCTTCCGTTGAAATGTGGCTTGTCCGGATCGACCAGCCAGTCGAGGCCAATCTCGTCGGGCAGGCGGACGCGGTCTGAGCGAAGGGCGCCCTCGGCGGTAACGAAATCGGCATTGGCGACGATGAAGCCGGCCTCGATGCGGGTGCGGTTCAACGCCGAATAGCCAATCGCACGGATGCCGTGCTCGGCGCCGGCGCTCCAGAGCCGATCCCAGAGCGAGAGGGCTGCCGCGCGCGGCACGAACAATTCATAGCCGAGATCGCCGCTGAAGCCGGTCCGCGAGATGGTGACCGTTCCGCCGTCATGCGGGAACGTGCCGATGCCGAAGGGCCTGAGTTGCTCCGTGCCGGCAAAGCCGGCGTCCTGCAGGACGGCATAGCTCGTCGGTCCCTGCAGCGCGACGCCGGCGATCTCTTCGGTCTCTTCCCGAATCTCGACGGTGAAGCCGATGGCGCTGTCGAGCAGCCAGGGCAGGTGGCGTTCCTGGCAGCAGAGGCGAAAGTGCTGCTCGCCGAGCCTGAACAGCGTGCCGTCATCCAGCACATGGCCGTGGTCGTCGCACCAGGCGGTGTAGTGGACGCGGTTGATGCCGAGCTTGCGCACGTCACGCAGAGTCAGGCGGTTGACGTAGCGTTCGGCGTCCGCGCCGGTGATGCGATATTTCACCATCGGCGAGATATCGAAAAGTGCGGCCGTCGAGCGGATGGCAAAGTACTCCAGTTCCTCGTCAAAGAGCGCGTGCGGCGCCTTGTAGCCGGCCCAGTTGTACCAGTCGTTGACTTCGTCAAGTGCAGTGAGGCGCGGGTGGAACGGCGTTTCGAGGCGCGGCATCAGGATATGGTCGCGTGCGGCGCGGCGGGCTTCGACAGCGTTCAGGGGCTGGGTCATCAGGTTCATCGCTTGGCTCCCGACAGAATGTGACGGGCGGCGTTCCAGCCGGCCAGCCCGGAAATGCCGCCGCCCGGGTGCGCGCCCGCGCTGGCAAGGTACAGGCCGTCGATCGGTGTCGCGTAACCGGAGGCCGCACGGGTCGGCCGGTTGATCAGGAGTTGGTCGGCCTGAAGCTCCCCGTGGTGCCAATGTCCACCCGGCAGGTCGTATTCCGTTTCGATATCGGCGGGCGTGCCGAGGTCTGCGGCAATGATCGTCCTGCCGATTCCCGGTGCATGGCGTTCCAGGATGTCGAGAACGATCTTGAGGAAAGCAGGCTTGCCCGTTTCCCACCCCATCTTCAGTTTGTAGGGAGCATACTGGACCAGCGCGGAAAGCGTGCAGGCGCCGTCTGGCGCAAGCGTTCGGTCGGCAAGACTCGGCAGCACGATCTCCATGACGGGATCCGGCGAGAACTCGCCGTACTTTGCCGGATTGAACGCCGTCTCGACGTGTTCCATCGAGCGGCTGATAACGATGCGGCCGTTATGATCGCGGCCCGTAAGGCCGGTGAAGTTCGGCATGCGCTCAAGCGCCAGGTCGAGCTTGGCCACATTGCCGGCCGTGCGGATATGGCGGATGGAGCGGAGGAAGCCGGTATCGCTCTCGGCGGGATCGAGCAAACGGAGAAAGGTCGTTTGCGGATGGACGGCGGACACGATCACGGGTGCGGCAATCTCCGCGCCGTCCCCCAGCACGACGCCGCTTGCCCTGCCGCGATCGGCGAGGATGCGGCCGACCCGGGTGTCGCAACGAATGGTGACGCCGGTCTTTTCTGCGGCCTTCAGGAAGGCCGGGACCACCGCCGCCATGCCGCCTTCGGGAATGAACTGGCCGCCGGCCTTCCCCTCCACCTCGCCCGTCAGCCGATAGTAGAGCCCAAGCAGCGACGTGGGCGAGCGCGGACCGAGATGGACGCCGAGCGTGGCGTCAAAGGCGAGCAGCCCCTTCAGGCGGTCGTCTTCCAGATACTCGTCGGCGACGTCGGCAACGTTCATCAGCAGCATGCGCAGGAAGTCCCGACCCTCGGCACGCCCCTTGCGGATCAGGCCGAAGCCTGCGGCGGCGAGCGTCGAGATGTCGCCCATGCCGATCGCGCCGAGCTGCGGCGGCGGGCGACGCAGGAAGCGCTTCAGGATGCTGGCCTGATAGACGAGCTTGTCGCGCAGCCTGCCGAAGGCTTCGGCCTCGGAAGCGGAAATGCCGTCGATCGTCTCGCCATAGGCGCCGCGCAGCACTGCCGGTTCGTTCTGACCGTCGAGCACGACGGTCGGCATGGCCGGGCCCGATTTCGGCATAAGCGTCAGCCCGAGGTCGCAGGCGACCTCCGGGTCAAGCCGGTTGACGAGGTGGGCGAGGCCGGCGGAGCGGAAGCCGGGGGCGAATTCGCGGCCGCGGACGGCCCCGCCCGGCGCGCTGGCGGCCTCCAGCAAGAGGACTTTTCGGCCGCCCTTGCCGAGCTTGGCGGCGGCGGCGAGGCCGTTGTGGCCGGCGCCGATGACGATGGCGTCGTAGGCGTTCGCGGTGATCCTGGCGGGCGCATCAAATGACGTCATGGGCCTTGCTCATCTGTTCAGGGCTGCGCTTGAGGTCGCGAAGGATTTCCATCGCGGCATTGCGTCCGGGCGCGCCCATGACGCCGCCTCCGGGATGGGTGGAGGAGCCGCACATGTAGAGACCGGCGATCGGGCTGCGATACTGCGCGTAGCCGGGGACCGGGCGGTTAAAGAGCAACTGGTCGAAGGTCAGCTCGCCCTGGAAGATGTTGCCTTCGGTGAGGCCGACCTCGTTTTCGAGCTCCTGTGGCGTGCGGACCTCCATGTGGACGATCCGGTCGCGGAATCCGGGCGAGTAGTCGGCGATCTGGCTGATGACCGTTTCGGCGAAGGCGTCGCGGTCGGCATCGGTCCAATCACGCCCCTCGACCTTGGGCGGGCAGTACTGCACGAAGCAGCTCATGAAGTGCTTGCCCGGCGAGGTCATGGTCGGGTCGAGCGGGGTCGGGATCATCGTGTCGAGCATCGGATCGGCCGACCAGCGGCCGGCCTTCCAGTCGTCATAGGCGCGCTCCATCCGTTCGATCGAGTCGGTGAAATGCAGGTCGCCGCGGATGCAGGTCGATCCGTGCGGCAGCGCCGGGAACTCGGGCAGGCTGTCGAGCGCGATGTTCACCTTGCCGGAGGAGCCGCGCATCTTGAAGTGCTTGACGCGATGGACAAAGTCCTCCGGAAGATTTGCTTCGTCCACGAGCGAGAGGAAGGTGCGCTTCACGTCGGCATTCGACACCACCAGTCCGGCGTGCACCTCTTCACCGCTCGCCAGCACGACGCCGGTGGTGCGGCCGCCGCGGCTGAGGATCTTCACCACCTCCGCATCGGTGCGGATCGTGCCGCCAACCGACTGGAAGGAACGTGACAGGGCCTGTGTCACGGCCCCCATGCCGCCGCGCGCGTAGCCCCAGGCGCCGACGGAGCCGTCGACCTCGCCCATGTAGTGGTGCAGAAGGACGTAGGCGGTGCCCGGCGACATCGGCCCCAGCGCCGTGCCGATGATGCCGGAGATCGCCAGATAGGCCTTGATCACGTCGGTCTCGAAATATTCATCGAGAAAGTCGGAGATCGACATGGTCCAGAAGCGCAGTGTTACGGCCATCTCGCTCGGGCTGAACTCGCCGAATTTCTTCGCCAGATAGAGCAATTCGGACAGGTCGCGCGGCCGGAACCCGAACGGGTCCGGCGCAGTCCGCATCAGAAGCGGCTGGATGAAGCGGCATTGCCGGGTGACGTCGCGGGCATAGCGGTCATAGGCTTCGGCATCGCGTTTCGAATAGCGGGCGAATTCGCGGCGATGGCTGTCATGGTCGCGATAGGAGGCCAGATAGTCGCCGTCGCGGGTGAGGACCGCGCCGCCCTCATAGGCGACGACCTGCAGCCCGTGCCGCGGCAATTCGAGGTCGCGCATGATCTCCGGGCGAAACAGCGAGCAGACATAGGAGCAGTTGGAGTAGAGAAAGCCGGGTGTCAGCTCGCGGCTGGTCGCAGCACCCCCGACCCAGCCGTTCTTTTCAACTACCACGACATCCAGCCCGGCCCGCTGCAGGTAGCACGCCGTCACCAGTCCGTTGTGGCCGCCGCCAACGATCAGGGCGTCGCATTTTTGCATTCTACGTTCTCCCCCCACTGCCCGGAAAGGCTGCACCAAACGTCAAATCTTGTCCAGATATTTTGAATGAGCATTCAGCAAGGATATTGCAATTGCCTGATAACCCGCTAGAATTTTGCTGCGGTGGCAATGAGCATGCAAGCAGTCGGGCGGGAGGGCCTCATGACGGCGGCAGGGTCAGGACTGGAGCACGAACCGGAATATGACGAAGCGGCAATCCGTTTCCTCGAGGTTCTCTGGGGGGAGGGATTCCTGTCGCCCGGCGGGCCGGCCGAGGTGGACCGCGTGCTGGCCGGGCTGGATCTCGCCGGGAAGACAATTCTCGACTTCGGCTGCGGCGCCGGCGGCGTGTCGCTGCATATCGCCAAGACCTACGATCCGGCCGAGGTGGTCGGCTATGATGTCGAGCAGCCGGTGATCGATCATGCGCGGGCGGCCGCAGTTCGCGAGGGGCTGTCGTCGCGCGTGCGCTTCGTCGCGGGTTCATCCGGCCGCCTGCCCTTCGATGACGCGGAGTTCGACGTCGTCTTCTCCAAGGATGCAATGGTGCACGTGCCGGACAAGGAATGGCTGTTTGGCGAGCTCTACCGTGTCCTGAAGCCGGGCGGGCGGCTTGCGGCGTCCGACTGGCTGATCTCGCATGACGGCGAGCCGTCCCAGGACATGCGGGACTACATCGCCGCCGAGGGCCTGAGCTTCGGCATGGCCTCGCCGCAGCGCTACCTGGCGGCGATGACCGCCGCGGGCTTTGTCGATGCGTCGGCCGAGAGCCGCAACGCCTGGTACCGCGAGACCGCACGCAGCGAACTGCAGCGTCTGCAAGGCTCGCTTCACGCCGCGGCGGCGGAAGCCGTGGGCGAGGAGTATGTCGCGAAGAACGTTCGCACCTGGACTGCCATGCAGAAGGTGCTTGACACCGGCGAGCATTGTCCCACTCATCTTCGTGGCAGCAAGCCGGCCGGAGGACCTCCGTGAACGAGACGCTGCGAGACCCCAAGATGAGAATGGCGGTGAAGATGCGGGCTGGCGCAGCGCAAAAAGTCGTGACCGAAGTCGAGAAAAAGGGACGCAAGGCCTCAAAGGAAACGAGACGGCAGCAACTGATCGAGGCGACGATCGATTCGCTCGCCAAGCGCGGGTATGCCGAAACGACGCTTGCCGATGTGGCGGATGGAGCCGGCCTTTCCCGCGGGATCGTCAACTTCCATTTCGAGAGCAAGGAAAACCTGCTCATCGCGACGCTGCAATACATGGCTGACGAGTACGCCAATCATTGGAGTTCGGCGCTGGAGAAGGCGGGGGATCGTGCCGCAAACCGGCTCTGGGCGCTCGTTTTGGCCGACTTCGACCGCAAGATCTGCACCAAGCGCAAGCTCGCCGCCTGGTGCGCCTTCTGGGGCGAGGCAAAGTCGCGGCCGACCTATCAGGCGCTCTGCGGCGCGCGCGACGTCAAGTACCAGGAAACCGTCATTTCGCTGTGCGCAGCGCTCAAGGAGGAGGGCGGCTACAGCTATGCGCCGGAAGCGATGGCACTTGCCGTTTGCGCGACGCTCGAAGGGCTGTGGCTTCGCCTGATGATGGGCGATGGGACCACGCGTGAAAACGCGCTGGCGGCAGCGATCGAAGCGATCGTGGCGCTTTTTCCGATGCACATCGCGCGAAACGGACCAAAATAGCCAATCAAAAGGGGAGGAAGCATGCGCACTTTGAACAGAACCAGAGAACTGGTCACAACCGCCTTCGTGACAGCACTTGCGCTCTCCACCGCCATGCCGGCCGTTGCCGGCGACGGGCTGACAATCTTCGAGTGGTCCGGCTACGAGGATCCGGCGATCCATCCCGCCTACACGGAGAAGTATGGTGCCGAGCCTGACTTCGCCTTCTTCGGGGACGAGGAGGAGGCATTCCAAAAATTGCGCTCTGGCTTCAAGGCGGACATAAGCCACCCCTGTTCGCAGAGTGTCGTGAAGTGGCGTGAAGCAGGCCTGCTCGAGCCGTTGGATACGGCAAAGCTGAAGTACTGGAACGACGTGCTGCCCGGCTTCAAGGCGATGAAGGACCTTATGACGTCGGACGACGGAACCGCGTGGCTTCTGCCGTTCGACTGGGGCAACACCGTGCTGACCTATCGCTCCGATACCGTCAAGCCGGAGGAAATCGAGTCCCTGAAGGTCTTCGCCGACCAGAAATTCAAGGATCGCGTCTCGATCGGCGACAACGTCGATGATGCCTATGCGCTCGCCAGCCTCGCGATCGGGGTGAAGGACTGGACGAAGATGACCGACGACCAGTTCAAGCAGGCGTCCGACTTCCTGCGCGACGTGCACAAGAACGTCCGCCTGTACTGGACCGACAACACCGAACTCAGCCAGGCCATGGCAAGCGGCGAGGTCGATCTGGCCTGGGCCTGGAACGACACCTCGACGCAGCTTCAGGCCGACAATGTGCCCGTGGCGATCAAGAAGGATACGAAGGAGGGCCTGTCCACCTGGGTTTGCGGTTTCGTCCACCTGAAAGGCGGGGAGGGGAGCGAAGAGAAGGTTTATGATTACCTCAACGCCGTGACCGATCCCGCGGTCTCGAAGTATATGGTGGAAGCCTGGGGTTATGGTCACTCCAATGCGAAGGGCATGGCGGCGGTAGACGCAGCGATGCTGCAGCAGAAGGGGTATGGCGACATTGACAAATTCGTTGCCAATACATTGTTCCAGTCGCCGATGCCGACCGAGCTGCGGCAGAAAATGATCGCCGAGTTCGAGAAGATCAAATCGGGCTATTGATGCCGGTATCGCGGCGGCGACTCCAAGTTTGACGGCAACAGATACCACCGCGAACACCTTGGCTCCCGATTGCAATCCGGGAGCCAACCGTGCCGCTCCGACAAGAGAGCTTTCCAGCGCGGCCGAGTGCCGGCTCGGGTCCGGTATCCGGGGTCTGTAGGTCGTCGAGGGATGGCGCGGCGAAGAAGCGGCCTTGTCGCGAGGCCAGGTCGCATTGCCGGCCTGGATCCTCAATAGCGACCGGGTGTTTCAAAAGGGAGCGCGTACGCAAATTGCGCCCTTGCTTCAGGCGTCTAATCCGCTTCGGTTCGCCCGGTCACACCCGCGAGACCGCTTCGTCCTCCGCCAGCAGCACGAACGCATCCGGATCATAGGCCAGCCGGATCTCGGCGCCGATCGGCAGGTCGTCGGCACCGTAGTTGTTGGTCTCGACCATGGAGAGCGGCTGTTCCAGTCCGTCGACACCGATCGTCAGATAGGTGACCTCGCCGAAGTAGGCGCGGTTTTCCACCCTGCCTCTCAGTTGATGAGGGGCGGGTTCGTCATCCCAGAGAAGGCGGAGGCGTTCCGGCCGGATCCCGACGGTGACGTGACCGTTGGCCGCGGCGAAGCCCTGCGGCTTGCTGAGATTGATCGTGCCGAACCGGGATGCTTCGACGGAGACGTTCCCCGTACGCTCGCCAAGCAGCTTCGCCTGCAGGAAGTTCATGCCGCCGAGGAAGTCTGCGACCTTGCGCGTGCGGGGATGCTGATAGATCTCCTTCGGCGTATCGACCTGCGCGATCCTGCCGCCAAACATGACGGCGATGCGATCGGACAGGGCGAGCGCCTCGTACTGGTCGTGCGTGACGAGAATGAAGGTGATGCCGACGGCCTTCTGCAGGGTGCGCAATTCAACCTGCATCTGTTCTCGGAGCTTCTTGTCGAGCGCGGAGAGCGGTTCGTCGAGCAGGAGCACCTTCGGGCGCATGACGAGCGCGCGCGCCAGCGCCACGCGCTGGCGCTGGCCGCCGGAAAGCTCGTTGGCCTTGCGCTTGTCGAGCCCGGAAAGTCGAACCTGGTCGAGAGCATCGGAGACACGCTTGCGCTCCTCCGTCGCGCTAAGCCGCAGGCGCTTCAGGCCGTATGCGACGTTTTCACCCACATCAAGGTGGGGGAAGATGGCGTAATTCTGGAAGACCATGTTGGTCGGGCGCTTGTTGGCCGGAAGCAGCGTGCAAGGCACGCCGTCGATGCGAATTTCGCCGCCGGTGGGGACGTCGAAGCCCGCAATCGAGCGCAAAAGCGTGGTCTTGCCGCAGCCCGAGGGGCCAAGCAGCGAAAAGAACTGGCCTTCGCCGATCTGCAGCGAGACGTCGTCCAGCGCCTTGTAGATGCCGTAGTACTTGGAGACGTTTTCGATGGCGATCATCGGACGGTCCGGCATGGTGGCTCCTGTCAAATTCCAAGGGCGGCCTGCGTGCGGCGTTCGGCGCGCCGGCGCAAGACTTCGGCGGCGGTGAGAAGCAGCACGGAAGCGACGATCATGAGGCTGCCCAGCGCGAGCACGGCCGGCAGTTTGGCGGCGAAGCGAAGCTGGCCCCAGATGTAGACGGGCAGCGTCGGCTCGGTGCCGGAAAGGAAGAAGGCAAGGATGAACTCGTCGAGCGAGATGGTGAAGGTGACGAGCAGGCTGGAGACGATCGCCGGTGCCACGACCGGCAGCGTCACGCGGCGGAAGGTGCCGAACGCGGTTTCCCCGAGATCGTAGGAGGCCTCCTCGAGGCTGCGGTCGAACCCCTCGAAGCCCGAGACGAGCACGGACATCGAATAGGGAATGCAGAAGACCACCTGACCAAGAATGACGGTGAGAAGCGATAGTTCAAGGCCCAGTTGCAGCGTGATCATCAGGAGCGACACGGCAACGATGATCTCCGGCAGAAACAGCGGCGCCATGATCAGGCCCGTGGCCGGGCTCTGGCCGCGGAAGCGATAGCGCGTGATGGCGCGCGCAGCGCAGATGCCGAGCGTCGTGCTGAGGAGGGAGACGCAGATGCCGACCACGAGGCTGTTGCGGGCGGCTTCCAGCAGCACGGTGTTGCCCCAGAGCGAGGCGTACCACTTGGTCGTGAAGCCTGCGAGCGGGAAGGTCGTGGTTGCGGCGTTGTTGAACGAGAAGACCGGCAGGAGCAGGATTGGCAGGTAAAGGAAGACGAAGTACAGCGCCACATAGACCGGCAGGAAGGGCAGGAGGCGTATCCTTCGCAGCATCAGCGGATCCTCCGCACGGCATAACGCAGCGACAGCACAACGGCCGCCGCCGTGAGCGAGACCAGGACCATGGTCGTCACGGACAGGGCGGCGCCCAACGGCCAGTTGGCCGCTTTGCCGAACTGGGCCTGGATGGCGGTCGCGATCATCACCCCGTCCTTGCCGCCGACGAGCTTTGGCGTGACATAGTCGCCGACCGTCGGAATCATCACGATCAGGAAGGCGGAGACGACGCCCGGCATCGACAGCGGCAGGGTCACGCGCAGGAAGGCGCGCAGCGGGGTGTCGCCGAGGTCCCGCGCCGCCTCGATCAGCGACCGGTCGATCTTCTGCAGCGAGACGTAGATCGGCAGGATCGCAAATGCCGCCCAGCTATGGACCAGCGTGATGACGACGGCGTTGGCGTTGTAGAGCAGCGACGTGATCGGTTGGTCGATGATGCCCGCCGACATGAGGCCGGTGTTCAGCACGCCGCCATAGCCGAGGATGACCTTCCACGACATGACGCGCAGAAGGTAGCTCGTCCAGAACGGGATCGTTACGAGGAAGAGCCAGAGGTTCTTGTGCACCCCGCCATGGAACGAAATGTACCAGGCGATGGGGTAGGAGAAAACGACCGTGATGGCGCTGGTCAGCAGCGAGATCCACAGCGAGCGGACGAACAGGTCGCGGTAGATCGGCTCGGTCAGCGCGAGGCGGTAGTTCTCGAAGGTGAAGGTCCGGTCGATATCGAGATAGTTCTGCGTCCAGAAGCTGTAGGCGATGACGACCAGCACCGGGACGAGCAGAAGCGCGAGCGCGTACAACAAGGTGGGTGAGATCATCGCGAGGCCTCTGGCCTCTTCGCTTCGCAGCCACCGGCTGCCGGCGGAGGGGGGCGGCGTTTCCGCCGTCGCGACGATCGCCGCCGCGCTCATCGTTGCCTTCGCCGATCGGGGCAGAGCCCGCTTTGATGGAATGCCGAGTTCATCGCGCCCGCCTTTCCGGCTGTTTGCTGTTCCCGGGTCAAGGATGAACGCAAATCGCCATTGAAATCAAGCGTTATTTCTGTAATATTGATTGAACAAACATTCAATATGATAAGCAATATGATCTTCTTATCAGCGACTTGTGTGTTTCCATGATGCATTTGTGGGGGTAAGTATGGCTGCGATTCCTAAGGCGACAGGCGGCAATGGTGATGCGATTGGCGATGGGCCGGACGAACTGACGTTGCTTGCCGAGCGTCACCTGGTGCAGCCGTGGCCCGTTTCCGGCTCCATCGGCGCCGAGGCGCGCGGGCGCCTGGAGGCGGGCGAGGGGATCTATGTCACCGATGCCGCCGGCCGCAGGCTGATCGACGGTCCCGCCGGCATGTGGTGTGTCAATGCCGGCCACCGGCGCCAGGAGTTGGCCGACGTCATGGCCGCGCAGGCGATGGAGCTCTCCTATAACTCGCCGTGGTACACCACGAACGCGCCATCGGCGGTGCTGTCGAAGCGGCTGGCCGATCACGCGCCCGATGGCCTCGATCACGTCTTCTACACGACGGGCGGCTCTTCGGCGGTGGAGACGGCGCTGCGCTTCATGCAGTTCGCCAACAACGTGAAGGGGCGGCCGGACAAGAAGCTGATCGTGTCTCGCCAGGGCGGCTATCACGGGTCCACCTATCTCTCTGCCTCGCTGAATGGCCGTCCGCGTGACCACGACTGGATGGACAGTGCCGAGGGCCTGGTGATCAAGCTGACCTGCCCCAATCCCTTCCGCCGGCCCGAAGGTGTGGGCGAGGCGGAGTTCTGCGACGCTCTCGTGGCCGAGTTCCGCGATGTGATCGAGAAGGTGGGCGCCGGGCGCATCGGAGCGTTCATCGCCGAGCCGATCATGGCATCGGGCGGTGTGATCGTCCCGCCGGAGGGCTACCTCGTCCGCATGCGCGAACTTTGCCGGGAACACGACATTCTCTTCATCGCCGACGAGGTGGTGACCGCCTTCGGCCGGCTCGGCCATGTCTTCGCCTCGCAGGAGGTCTTCGGGCTCGATCCGGACATGATCACCTTCGCCAAGGGGGTGACATCGGGCTATTTCCCGCTCGGCGGCGTGATGATCGCGGGGCGGCTGTTTGAGGAACTGCGCCGATCGAACCATTCCGACGCGATGTTCGCGCATGGCCTGACCTATTCCAGCCATCCGATCGGTTGCGCGGTCGCGCTGAAGAATCTCGATATCCTCGAGGGTGGGCTGCTCGACCATGCCCGCGACGTGTCCGGTCATTTCCAGTCGAGCCTCAAGGCGCTGGAAGACCTGCCGCTGGTCGGCGAGGTGCGCGGGCTAGGGCTGATGGCGTGCGTTGAATGCGTCGCCGATCGCGTCAGCAACAATCCGCTGACGCTTGACCTGGAGGTGGGCAAGCGCATCGACACTCATTGCCAGGAACTGGGGCTGCTGGTGCGACCGCTCATCAACATGTGCGTCATGTCTCCGCCGCTGACGATCAGCAAGAGCCAGATCGACGACATGGCGACGATCCTGCGCCGCGGCATCGAGTTGACGACGGACGATCTGGTGCGCGAGGGGCTGTGGCACGGATGACGACAAAAATTGCGTGAACGTCAGGGCTTCTCGTCCCCGGCCTTGGCACATTCGGCCTGCGAGAGTGGGCCCAGGCCGCGCGTCTTATAAGACGCGCAAAGGTCGCTGTGGCGCTTTGAATTGCTGATGTTTACATCCTCAAACCGGCTACGCTTCCTTCCGTCACCCCGGACTTGATCCGGGGTCCAGCAGCGCCGCGTCGGCGGCGCGAAAAAAGTTCTGCGCTCAAGGACTTGAGCGCGCTGGATGCCGGATCAAGTCCGGCATGACGGACAGGTTGAATGCTGCGTGCCACGGCTTGGCAATGCGGCAACTGCGTGCCTGAAGCTACATCATCGCCGCATTCACCGCCGGCATCTCGTTTTCAGCCGGGGCCTGCTTCAGCGTCATGACCGGGAGCACCTTGCGCAGATGGTCATGGTGGGTGCGCACGCCGTACTCGAGGTCGGACAGATAGAAGCCTGCAAAGGCGGCCGAGGTCATCGCCTCGTTCGACCAGATCGTCAGTTGAACGTCCTCGGCCTGGGTGTCGCGATCGATGCGGGCGGCGAGATAGCGGGCAGCGGCCTGCTCCCGGGTCTCGTCCCGATACCGGTAGACGCCGCCGCGCAGCAGCGTTCTGCCAACGGACAACGGAAATTCCTGATAGAACTGCACCGTCTCCGGCGTCACGGCGAGCACGGAATTGGGAAACAGGCCGTAGTAGATCCAGGCCTTGCGCAGATGTTCGGGGAGGCGCGCGTTTTCCGGCGCGATCTTCACATAGCGGCCGACGCTCCAGCGCCGTCCGGCGTGCGGATTATAGGTGGCGAACGAGCGGCTGACGCCGTTGACGAAGGGTTCGTCAACGTAGGTCGAGCCGTAGAGATCCTGGAGGGCGGGATGCGCCATCGCCACATGGTAGCCCTCGTTGTCCACGTCGCGCACGGACTTCCAGTTGACCGGCGTTTCCTGGGTGTGAATGCCGCTTGCGGGAACCATGTCGGCGGGTCGGTAGCACGACAGTTCCGCCTCGAACGGCTTCATCAACTCGGCGACCGAGGATTGCGGGCCGGGGGCGAAGCGGATGAAGACGAAGCCCTGCCAGATTTCGCATTCGATGGCCTTTAATGCGAATTCGTTCTTGTCCATCGGCGGAAAGGAATTGGGGCGGGCCGCCCCGCGCAGCGTGCCGTCGAGATTGTAGACCCAGCCGTGGAACGGACAGACCAGCGCGTTGCGGCAGGTGCCCTTCTCGTCGGCGACAAGCCGTGAGCCGCGGTGACGGCAGATGTTGTGGTACGCTTTGATCTCGCCGCTCTGGTCGCGCAGGACCAGGGCCCGCTCGCCAACGATGTCGAGGGTCAGGTAAGCGCCCGGCTCGGCGACGTCGGAGACATGGCAGGCGATCTGCCAGTGTTCCCGAAAAACATGCTGCTTTTCCAGCTCCAGCAGGGCGGCGCTGTGGTAGCACCAGCCCGGCAGGCCGCTGCGGTCCCAGTCATTCGGAATCGTGATGTCGCGCACAACCGTGTTCATGACCGCCCTCTGTCTTGCTGAACGTTCATTCAAGTAAAGCACATTTTCCTAGCGCAAGGAATAGGTTGGTCGCGTGGCTTTGGAGGTGGAGGTGCTCTTCGAGGCTATGCGGTTGCTGATCTCCCGGAAGGGAGCGACAGCCGATTGGCCGCTGCTTGGCTGTCCGCTCCTCTTGAAGCGGGCCGGTGGCTCCTGGGTGATTGGCTGGCGCGCCGTCTCTACCGGTCCAGTTCGGGATAGCGTTGGAATCCTGGGCGCATCTTCTCGCCGATCAGGCAGTCGGTGCGGTCCGCGGCCGGAACGAAGCTGGCCGGGGACTGGCGGCCGCTGACTTCGAGGACCAGCTTGCGACGGATCGCCATGGCGAAGTCTTCCGGCTCCTGTACCGACATGACGAAAGCGCCGGGGCCGCCGATGACGCAATCGGCATAGTAGCGGTCGAGCGGACCAAAGCCTGCCGAGGGGCGAACCATGATCGCAAGTCCATTGACGACGATGCCGAGGGCTGTCGCCGCGTCGCGGGCGGGCGTCACCGGTGCGCCGTAGTTGTTCGGCCCGTCGCCGGAGATGTCGATCACCCGCCGCGCGCCGGCAAAGCCGTTGGCGTCGAACAGTTTCGAGCCGTAGGCGATGGCGGCGGAGAGCGAGGTTCCGCGGAGGGATGCGAACGGTCGCTTCCGGATCAATTCGGCGAAGCGGGCGGCGTCGTCGGCCGTGGCGATCAGCGACCACGGCAGCTGCGAGTTTTGGCCGATGATCCCGCCCCACTCGAAATAGCTGATGGCGATCCGTCCGTTGAAACCTTCGCGAATTGCGGCGAGAAACTCAGGATGCGTCAGCGCGGCCACATAGCCGGCGCGCTGGATCTGCGCTTCCTCCAGATCCATCGAGCCGGAAATATCGACGGCAAGCACCAGCTCGAGGTCGACGGCCGTGCCGGATTCCGCTGCGGCGTCCCTGGGTTCAGCGAAGGCTGTCAGGCCGAGAAACATGGTGAGGGCGGCAAGCAACATCCTGCACCTCCTGGTCTCCGAACCGGTGTCCGCCACGCCCCGGGCGGCAGGCGGACTGTTGCAAAAAGCTAAATCGGACGATCGGCTGTCCTCGCTATCGATCCCGGCTCGCCGAGGCCGTGCGCACCCGTCGCTAGGCAATCGTTACCAGTCAAATCCTAGCACACAGGCCTGTTTCGACCGATCCGCAGGCGCATTCAACTCTCGGTGAGGTACGCCCGTCGGGGGCATTTCACTGAACGATTGGCGGCATCGTCGGTCCCGCCGATTGCATTCTGCAGGCATCACCAGCGAACGTGAGGGTTATGCTCTCGCTAAATTGTCCGCCGGGCGCGCTGGACCGTCGTCCACGCGATCAGACCTGCGGCGTTCTGATGCTGTCTTGCATGCCCTATGCAGCGGCGGTGAATGGGATGGCACTGCCGTGCCGGAATCGCAACGGCGGTGCTGTCACTGACACCGTCAATGGCTAAGCTGAGAGGCAACCGACATCACATCGTCTGCCTTGGGGATGGCAAACATGTTGCTGCCGCCGCCTTCGACCTCGGTGAAGGACCAGCGCACGATGCCGTCGCGGTCAAGCAGGAACTCGCCGACGAGCTGGCCGCCATATTTTTCATCCGTCTGCTGATCGGCCGGCGTCATCTCGTAGCCATCCTTGTTGTTCAGGTAGGCTGCGGCGTCAAGACAGCCCATCGGCTCTGGCAGTTCCCCCGGCATGTCGATGCGCATCGCCATCACGGTCGGCATGGAGACCTTGTACGGCCATTCGTCCTCATTCTCGGTGAATTGGAGGTTCGGCAGGCCGAAGGCCCTGTGCGCGACATTCTCCGGATCGGAGGCGGTGATGATCCCGGGCATGGGGTGATAGCGAAAATAGAGGCGCGCCCGCTCGATCGGCGTGTTGACGACCGTGAGGCTGTCGATGCCCTTCTCGCGCAATGCCGAGGCAAGCAGGGCGGACGCCGCGATATGGCGGCGGCAGAAGGGGCACTGAAGCCCCCGATAGAGGCCGACCAGGACGGGCGATTGGCCGCGAAAGTCGTCGATTGCCACCTTGCCACCGTGATTGATCGCGTCAAGGACCACGTTCGGCGCGCGATCTCCCGGTTTTAGCAGCCGTTCCATTGCATGCTCTGCCATTGGTATGCTCCTCCGGCTAGTCGAGAAAAGGCAGGACGATCAGCGCTTCGGGGTCGAGACCATGTTTGGCGCAGACCCCCTGAGCCAGCTCGAAATAGCGCTCTGCCTCGCCCAGTTCGTTCATGTCGAGACACAGCGTCGCAAGGCCATCATAGCACGGAAAGAGCAGCTGTGCCTCCGCGCTGTCGCGGACGAGCTCGAGCGCTTCGATATAATTTTCGCGTGCCGCCTTCGCTGCACCGTGACACTGCCGGATCTGTCCGAGCACCAGCAGCGACACCGGCAAATGGTCGCGCTGGCCGAGCGCCCGATTGATCGCGATCGCCTCTTCGACGGCCGGCAGCCCGTCCTGCATGCATCTGTCGGTGAAGGTGCAATAGGCGACAGCGAGATTGGTCAGCAGGCGGGCCTGATGTCCAAGATCGCCAATCCTCTTCGCCATCTCATAGCCGCGCTTGCAGACCTCGATCGCAAGCCCCGGATTGATCGTCGTGTAGAGTACGCCAAGATTGGTGTAGCCGCGGCAGGCCGTGTTGAGGTGATTAGCGGCCAGCGCCACCTCTACGCTGCGTTCCACCATCCGGACGGCTTCGCCGGTCCGATGCATGCGTGCCAGCGCCACGCCCTTGGTGTTGAACGCCCGGGCGATGACCAGGGCAATCTCCGCCTTGCCCGCGGCATCTGTCCCTGTCGGAAGATGGTTTGCGCATTCCAACGCACGCTCGGCCCACTGCACCGCCATTTCCCAATCGCCGGTGCGGAATGCCAGATGGCCCTGCCGCTGCATCAGGTGGGCGAGTTCGATCGGTGCATCGATGCCTTCCAGCAATTCGGCAGCTTGCGTGAAGCAGGCGGTTGCCCTGTCCCGCTCGCCGGAATCGAAGGCGAGATTGCCAAGCTTGCGGAGGATGCGTGCCGCGCCGGAAATATCATCGCCGTCACGGCAGGCCTCGAACAGCGCGTCGTATCGGCTTCGCGCCTCCTCCCTGCGCCCGGTCAGATTGCACAGGTCCGCATACCGCTCGCTGGGAGCGCGCCAGGCGTCGCCACCGGCTGCCTCGGCTGCGCCAAGCGCGCGCGCATAGAAGCGCAGCGCATCCTCGTTTGCGTAGGCCGCGCGTGCCAGGTCTCCCGCCGCCGTCAGGTATCGGGCGCCTCTGGATTTGTCGGACGAGGCGGAGAAATGATGGCCGAGTTCGATCAGTTGCTCCAGGTGCTCCGGCGTCTCGCCATAGCGCCGCTCGAGCAGTTGGCCGATTGCACCGTGCAACTCGGTGCGGCGACGCAGCAGAAGATTGTCGTAAACGACCTCGTGCAACAGCTTCTGGCGGAAGGCGTATCGCGGCGGCCCCTGCGCACGAATGTCCGCCACTTCCTCGATGATGTCTGCCTCGCACAGCCGCTGAAGGTTGTCCTCGATGCTGGTGACATTGATCGGCAGGACGCTCAGGAGCGAACTGTCGAAGCGGTGACCGATGACCGATGCGGCCTGAGCGAGCCGCCGTGCATCCGGGGAAAGGCGGTCGATGCGGGCGAGCATCATCGCCTGGATGCCGAGCGGTGTTTCGGTCTCCTCCGCGCCCGAGGCGACCGTCCAGCGATCTTCGCTGCGCCAAATGGCGCCGGTCTCGATCAAGGTGCGCAGGATCTCCTCCAGGAAGAACGGATTGCCTTCGGCGCGGTAGATGATCCTGTCCCGAAGCCCGGCCGGCAGCCCATCTTCACCGAAAGCGCCGGACAGCAGCGATCCGACGTCATGATCGGACAAAAGATCAAGCCGCAGCGTCGTCTGGCTGGCGCGCGCCGAACTGAGCACCTCCGTTTCGAAGCCTGGCCGATGGGTCACGAGCAGCATCAGCCGGCGGCCCTCGATCCGGTCCATGATGAAGCGCAGGGCTTCCAGGGAAACGCGATCGGCCCAATGGAGGTCCTCGATGACAAGCAGCAGCGGCGACTGCTCCATGCGGCGATCGAACAGCGTGCGGAACGCATGGAAAATCTGCCGACGCAACTGGTCGGGTTCCAGATGCCGCAGCGCGCCGTCGGGATCGCCGAAGCCTAGGACGAACAGGAAGAAAGGTTCAAGCCGCTCGATTGCGTCCGTGGGCAGGCCAAGGCTCGTCAATCCGGTGTGCAGCAGGGCGCGGGAACTGTCGAGATTGTCCATGGCGTCGATCTGATAGGCGCAACGCAGCGTGGCTGAGAGCGTCCCGTAGGACGGTTCGCCCAACGAGGAGCAGGCCGTCTGGCGGATGGTGATGCCGGCCAGATCCGGATCGGCCCGAACTCGGTCGAGGAAAGCTTCGACGAGGCGGGTCTTTCCAATGCCGGCGTCGCCCGCGACGCGCACGAGTTGGGTGGCCCCATAGCGAACCGCATCGAGGCAGCGCAACAAGCTTGCCAGCTCGCCGTCGCGGCCGATCATCGGAAGGTCGATTCCAAAGCCGCCGAGCCCGCGCGCCGTCGGTGCTGCGGCAACCGATCCCTCCAGCCGGTACACCGGCGTTTCCCCGGCCTTGCCGCGCAACGGCAGGGTGCCGAGGGAGGCAAAGGAGAAGGCGTGCTGGGTCAGCCGGCGCGTGACGGTGCCGACCAGGATTTCGCCAGGTCCCGCCATCGCCTGCAGGCGCTGGGCGGTGTTCACGGTGTCACCGGTGACCGAATAGGACTTGCCGCCGCCGGCGCCGACGACGCCGGTAACGACCGGGCCGGTGTTCACCCCGATATGGATCGTCAGCGGCTGGCCGAGGCTTGTCCGCCAGCGCTCCTCGATCCGCGCCATTCGTTGCTGCATGTCGAGCGCCGCTTCCAGCGCCCGCTCTGGGTCCTTTTCGTGCGCGACAGGCGCGCCGAAGAGAGCAAGCAGGGCGTCACCGATAAACTTGTCAACGTAGCCGCCATGCGTGGCAACAGCCGCGCTGAGCTCCTCGAAAATCTCGTTCTGCAGCGTCTGCAGCAATTCCGGGTCGATCCGTTCGCCCAGCGTCGTGTAGCCGCAGAGATCGGCAAACAGCGCGGTGACAATGCGTCGGTCCGCTTCCATTTCTGCGCGCGGCTCCACCGATGGGCTGGTGGCGGAAGACACCGACGGCTGCGGCGGGCGGGCTCGATCGGGCGGGGCCGGTTGCCGCGGCAAGGAGCCTGACTGCCCCGAGAGGGCGGCTCCGCATTTCGGACAGAAGGCGAAGTCCGCCGGGCACGGATATCCGCAGGCGACGCAAGCCCGCGGTTGCGGCGTTCCGCACTTCGGACAGAAGGCGAAGCCACTTTCGACTGCAAAACCGCAGGCGGTGCAGTTCATCCGACCCATGCCTCACGAACTGTCGGACACCACTCGCAATGGCGGCGTATCCGACAGATGGCGGATCATGCACCCGAAGCTCTGCCATGACAATGCGCTGTCGAGGGTGCTCCGGGCGTTCCGCAAAAGGGGCCGTCAGCCGTTCAGCAGGGCCTGCATCAAGCTGGTGATGCGCCGGTGCTGGTGGGCATGGCGGGTGCGGACGTTGACGGCGGCGTACACCGTCTGCCAGATCGGATCGGCACCTGACACACGGTTGACCGCGCCGGTGCGCAGCAGGCGGCGCGCGTCCGCTTCGATGACGAAGGCGGAGCCGCCGAGCTTGGTCATGAGGGCGATGATCGCCGTGGTCTCGCCGCTGGCGATCGGCGCCGTCGACAGATGCGGATAGGCCTGCCGGTGCAGGCGGTCGAAGGCGGGGGAATAGACCGCCTGGATATAGTCTTCCGGCCGGACATCTTCGAGCCGTATCACCTTGTTGCTCACCATCTCGTATTGCACCTCGCCGATGCGCTCATAGTGCAGGTCCGGCAGGTAGTGCGGCGTGAACAGGATCGCCAGATCGAGCGCGCCGGCGCCGAGGTCGCGGTTCATCTGGTTGGAATAGTCGACCTCCAGATAGATCGAGGTGCCCGGCAGTTCCCTGCGGACCGCCGTCAGCCAGTCGCCGGCGTAGTGCGCGGCGAGATCGTGCTGCAGGCCGATGCGCATCGAGCGCTCGTAGGCGCCGGCCGTCTCCACCGCGCGCGTCGCCTCGTGCCATTGGTGCTGGAGCGCCTTGGCGTGATCGAGGAAGCGCAGGCCCGCCGCAGTTGGCTGCGTACCGCCCTTGTTTCGCGCGAACAGCTTGCGGGCGAAGATTGCCTCCAGTGCATTGATGCGGTGCGTGACCGTGGATTGCGTGATGTTCAGCCGCTCCGCGGTGCGGTTGAAATTTCGCGTTTCCATCAGGTCGAGGAATGTCTCAATCAGGACAATTTGCATGAATACGCCGTAAATCTTTTGGGTTTGGCGAAACTGTAATCGATAATGTCAATTAATAAAGCAAATTTGCCCGCTTGCCGCGGCGCGCTTTGGTTGCCACTAATCCGGGTCAAAGAAGGGGAGCTAGAATGTCCGGACTGCCAAGCCATGCCCGTGTCGTCATCATCGGCGGAGGTGCCGTCGGCGCGTCCGCGCTCTATCATCTGGCGAAGGCCGGGTGGACGGATTGCGTGCTTCTGGAGAAGAACGAGCTGACGGCCGGTTCGACCTGGCACGCGGCCGGCAACGTGCCGACCTTCTCCGCATCCTGGTCGATCATGAACATGCAGCGCTATTCCGCTTCGCTCTACCGCGAGCTCGGCGCGCTCGTCGACTACCCCATGAACTACCACGTCACCGGCTCGATCCGCCTCGGCCACTCCAAGGAGCGTTTGCAGGAGTTCAAGCGCGTCGTCGGCATGGGCCGCTACCAGGGCATGGATCTCGACATCCTGTCGCCGGAGGAGATCAAGTCCCGCTATCCCTTCGCCGAGACGCACGACCTGACCGGTGCGCTCTACGATCCCAATGACGGCGACATCGACCCGGCGCAGCTGACGCAGGCGCTGGCGAAGGGCGCGCGCGACATGGGCGCGAAGATCTTCCGCTTCTGTCCGGCGACGGGCGCCCGCCGCGAGAACGAGGAGTGGGTGATCGCCACGCCGCAGGGCGAGATCCGCTGCGAATATGTCGTCAACGCCGCCGGCTACTATGCCCGCGAGGTCGGCAAATGGTTCGGCCGCGACGTGCCGATGATGGTGATGAGCCACCAGTACATCCTGTTCGAGGAAATCCCGGAACTTGCCGCCTGGTCGAAGGAGGCCGGCCACAAGCTCCCGCTACTGCGCGACGTCGACAGCTCGTACTACCTGCGCCAGGAAAAGAACGGCATGAACCTCGGCCCCTACGAGCGGAACTGCAAGGCGCACTGGACGACGCCGGACGATCCGATGCCGGACGATTTCTCCTTCCAGCTCTTCCCGGACGATCTCGACCGGCTGGAATGGTACCTGAACGACGCCTGCGAGCGCGTGCCGATCCTCGGCACCGCGGGGCTATCGCGCATGATCAACGGGCCGATCCCCTATGCGCCGGACGGCAACCCGCTGATCGGGCCGATGCCGGGCGTGCCGAACGCCTTCGAGGCCTGCGTCTTCACCTTCGGCATCTGCCAGGCGGGCGGCGCCGGCAAAGTCTTGGCCGAGTGGATCACCGAAGGCGAGACCGAATGGGACATGTGGTCGTGCGACCCGCGCCGCTACACGAGCTTCGCATCGGACCAGGACTACTGCATCGCCAAGGGCATGGAGATCTACGGCCACGAATACGCGATGCATTTCCCGAAGCATGCCTGGCCGGCCGGGCGCGATAAAAAGCTTTCGCCGATCCACGACCGCATCAAGGCGCTTGGCGCCCAGTTCAAGCCCTACAACGGCTGGGAACGCGCCAACTGGTATGCCAAGCCCGGTGACGACACCTCCGAACAGGCGACGCAGACCTGGAACCGCGAAGGCCCGTGGCGGCCGCGCATCGAGGAGGAATGCCGCGCGGTGCATGAGACCGCCGGCATCCTCGACCTTCCCGGCTTTTCCCGCTTCCGCGTCAAAGGCGATGGCGCGACGGCGTGGCTGTCGACGCTCACCACCGGAAAGCTGCCGAAGCCCGGCCGCATCGGGCTTGCCTATTTCGCCGACGACAAGGGCCGCATCGTTACGGAAATGTCGGTGATGATGCTGGACGAGGACTTCTTCTTCCTGATCACCGCGGCGACGGCGCAATGGCACGATTTCGAGTGGCTGAAGAAACATCTGCCCAAGGATGCCGCCTTCACGATCGAGGACGTCACCGACAACTTCTCCTGCCAGATCCTGTCGGGCCCCAATTCCCGGGCGATTCTCGCCGAGGTCTGCGAGGCCGACCTGCAGAAGGGCTGGCTGACGCACCAGAGCTGCCAGGTCGCCGGCCGCTGGTGCCAGCTGGTGCGGGTGTCCTTCGCGGGCGAGCTCGGCTGGGAAATCCACACCAAGGTCGAGGACACCGCGGCGGTCTTCGACGCCGTCTGGGCGGCCGGCCAGAAGCACGGGCTGAAGCCGTTCGGCATGGAGGCGCTGGACAGCTTGCGCATCGAGAAGGGCTATCGCGCCTGGAAGGGCGACCTTTCGACCGACTACACGATCCTGCAGGGTGGCCTCGAGCGCTTCGTCGACTGGGGCAAGCCCGCCTTCAAGGGCAAGGCGGCGCTGGAGCGCGAAAAGCAGCAGGGTGTTTCCAAGCGCTTCGTGCTTTTGACGGTCGAGGCCGGTGAATGCGACGCGCCCTACATGTCTACCCTCTGGCACGGCGGCAAGGTGGTCGGCGAGACCACCTCCGGCAACTGGGGCTATCGCACCGGCAAGTCGATCGCGCTTGGCGTGCTGCGTGCCGACCTCGCCGAGCCGGGCACGGAAATCGAGGTCGAGATCTACGGCGACCGCTTCAAGGCTACCGTCCAGCCGGACGGACCACTCTATGATCCCAACAATGAAAGACTGCGTGCATGAGCAAGACCATTCCCTCCAAGGCGAGAGCCGTGATCATCGGCGGCGGCGTCTCCGGCTGTTCGGTGGCCTATCACCTCGCCAAGCTCGGCTGGACGGACGTGGTGCTGCTCGAACGCAAGCAGTTGACCTGCGGCACGACCTGGCATGCGGCCGGTCTGATCGGCCAGCTGCGCGCCTCGCAGAACATGACGCGGCTGGCGAAGTACTCGGCCGATCTCTACGTCAAGCTTGAGGCCGAGACCGGCATCGGCACCGGCATGCGCCAGTGCGGCTCGATGACGGTGGCGCTGACGGAGGAGCGCAAGGAGGAGATCTATCGCCAGGCTTCGCTGGCGCGCGCGTTCGACGTCGACGTGCGCGAAATTTCCGTCGACGAGGTGAAGGCGATGTATCCGCACCTCAATACGGCGGACGTGAAGGCCGCCGTGCACCTGCCGCTTGACGGCCAGTGCGACCCGGCCAACATCGCAATGGCGCTGGCCAAGGGCGCGCGCCAGAACGGCGCGACGGTCATCGAGGGTGTCAAGGTCACCTCCGTTCTGACGAAGGATGGCCGCGTCACCGGGGTGACCTGCGAGCAGAACGGCGAGACGTTCACCATCGAGACGGAAAACGTCGTCAACGCCGCCGGCATGTGGGGGCGGACGCTCGCCGACATGTCGGGCGTGACGCTGCCGCTGCACGCCTGCGAGCATTTCTACATTGTCACCGAGCCGATCCCGAACCTGCAGCGGTTGCCGGTTCTGCGCGTGCCGGACGAGTGCACCTACTACAAGGAAGACGCCGGCAAGATGCTGATCGGCGCCTTCGAGCTGAAGGCCAAGCCCTGGGGCATGGATGGCATCAGCGAGGACTTCTGCTTCGACCAGTTGCCGGAGGATTTCGATCACTTCCAGCCGATCCTCGAAAACGCGATCAACCGCATGCCGATGCTGGAGACGGCCGGCATCCACACCTTCTTCAACGGCCCCGAGAGCTTCACCCCGGACGACCGCTACTATCTCGGCGAGGCGCCGGAACTGAAGGGTTACTGGGTCGCCGCCGGCTACAATTCCATCGGCATCGTCTCGTCCGGCGGCGCCGGCATGGCGCTGGCGCAGTGGATGAACGACGGCGAGCCGCCCTTCGATCTGTGGGAAGTCGACATCCGCCGCGCCCAGCCGTTCCAGAAGAACCGCGCCTATCTGAAGGACCGGGTCTCCGAGACGCTCGGCCTGCTCTACGCCGACCATTTCCCCTACCGCCAGATGGCGACCGCCCGCGGCGTGCGCCGTTCGCCGATCCACGAGCACCTGAAGGCTCGCGGCGCCGTCTTCGGCGAGGTGGCCGGCTGGGAGCGCGCCAACTGGTTTGCCAAGGAAGGGCAGGAGCGTGAATACCGCTACAGCTGGAAGCGGCAGAACTGGTTCGAGAACCAGAAGGAGGAGCACCTGGCCGTGCGCAACGGCGTCGGCCTGTTCGACATGACCTCCTTCGGCAAGATCCGCGTCGAGGGCCGCGATGCGCTGGCCTTCCTGCAAAGGCTTTGCGCCAACCAGATGGACGTGGCCCCCGGTCGCATCGTCTACACGCAGATGCTCAACGATCGCGGCGGCATCGAGAGCGACCTGACGGTGACGCGGCTGTCCGAGACCGCCTTCTTCCTCGTCGTGCCCGGCGCGACCCTGCAGCGCGACCTTGCCTGGCTGCGCAAGCACGTTCGCGACGAGTTCGTCGTCATCACTGATGTGACGGCGGCGGAAAGCGTGCTCTGCGTCATGGGGCCGAAGGCGCGCGAGCTGATGCAGAAGGTCAGTCCGAACGACTTTTCCAACGAGGCCCATCCCTTCGCCTCGGCGCGGCAGGTCGAGATCGGCATGGGGCTGGCCCGCGCCCACCGCGTCACCTATGTCGGCGAGCTCGGCTGGGAGCTCTACGTCTCCACCGACCAGACCGCGCATGTCTTCGAGACACTGGAGGCGGCCGGCGCCGATGTCGGCCTGAAACTCTGCGGCCTGCACACGCTCGACAGTTGCCGGATCGAGAAGGCCTTCCGCCATTTCGGCCATGACATCACCGACGAGGACCACGTGCTTGAGGCCGGCCTCGGTTTTGCGGTGCGCACGAAGAAGGGCGAGTTCATCGGCCGCGACGCGGTGCTGCGCAAGGAGGAGGAGGGCCTGAAGCGCCGGATGCTGCAGTTCAAGCTCACCGACCCCGAACCGCTGCTCTTCCACAACGAGGCACTGCTGCGCGACGGCAGGATCGTCTCGATCATCACCTCGGGCAATTACGGCCACCATCTCGGCGGCGCGATCGGCATGGGGTACGTGCCCTGCGCGGGCGAGAGCGAGGAACAGGTGCTGGCGTCGAACTACGAGATCGAGATCGCCGGCGTTCGGGTGAAGGCGGAAGCCTCGCTGGTGCCGATGTACGACCCCAAGGCGGCGCGGGTGCGGATGTAACCACATCGTCCATCGCCTGCCGCGTTGTCATCCGCCAGGATGGGGGCAGGCGGCGCGTGATAGTACTTCTCCCTCACACGCGTGAGGGATTGGTAGGAAGTGCCAAAAAGTAGAGGGCCGGGGAGGGGAAAATCTCACCCCGGCACGCAACGCCGATCCTTGGAGGAGGGGCAGGCGGTGCGGAACATCTGGGCGCCTGAGGGCGGGAGGGAAAAGATGAGCATTGTCGAAGCACCACAGACATCGAGGCGTTCCGGCGGTCGCGCCGCCCGCGTCGCCATGCGGGCAGCACCATTGGCGGAAAACATCCGGCCGGTCCGGCCCGGCCTGCCGGGCGGCCAATACAAGCCGCTGACGGAGGCGGGCGTCCGCCGCATCCATGAGGCGGCGCTGGATGCCTTGGAAAACATCGGCCTTGCCAATGCGCCGAAATCCGGCATCGAGATCATGACCGGCGCCGGCGCGATCCTCGGCGAGGACGGGCGCATCCGCTTTCCGCGCGCTCTGGTCGAGGACATGCTGGCAGTCGCCGCGCGCGACATCACGCTCTATGGCCGTGACCCGAAGTACGACATGGAACTGTCCGGCACCCGCGTCTACTTCGGCACGGCGGGCGCTGCGGTGCACATCGTCGACGTCGAAAAGCGCGAGTATCGGGAATCCACGGCAAAGGATCTCTTCAATGCCGCCCAGCTCGTCCATCATCTCGACAACATCCATTTCTTCCAGCGGGCAATGGTCTGCCGCGACGTGGGCGACAATTTCCTGATGGACATCAACACCCTTTACGGCTGCTGTGCCGGCACGTCGAAGCATGTCGGCACCAGCTTTTCCGATCCCTCGCATGTCGAAGGCTGCTTCGACCTCATCCACATGATGGCGGGTGGCGAGGACAAGTGGCGGGCGCGGCCGTTCGTGTCGAATTCCAACTGCTTCGTCGTACCGCCGATGAAATTCGCCGAGGAAAGCTGCATCACCATGGAGGCCTGCATCCGGGCCGGCATGCCGATCCTGCTGCTGTCGGCAGGGCAGGCGGGCGCAACCGCCCCGGCGCCGCTCGCGACCGCGATCGTTCAGGCGGTCGCCGAGTGCCTGGCGGGCGTCGTCTATGTGAACGCCATGGCGCCCGGCCATCCGGCGATCTTCGGCACCTGGCCGTTCGTCTCCGACCTGCGCACCGGCGCCATGTCCGGCGGTTCCGGCGAACAGGCGCTGCTGACGGCCGGCTGCGCGCAGATGCACCAGTTCTACCGCCTGCCGGGCGGGGCCGCCGCCGGCATCGCCGATTCCAAGCTGCCGGACATGCAGGCCGGCTGGGAGCAGGCGATCTCCAACGTCATGGCCGGCCTGTCCGGCCTCAACATGGTGTACGAGGCCGTCGGCATGCACGCCTCGCTGCTCGGCTTCTGCCTGGAAAGCCTCGTGCTCGGCGACGACCTTTTGGGCCAGGTGCAGCGCTGCGTGCGCGGCATCGACGTCACGGAGGATTCGGTTTCGCTCGAGACGATGCGCTCGGTCTGCATGGGCGGGCCCGGTCATTACCTCGGCGATCCGCAGACGCTGTCTCTGATGCAGACGGAGTATGTCTATCCGGTGGTCGCCGACCGCACGAGCCCGAAAGAGTGGGCCGAGATCGGCAAGCCCGACCTGATCGCCAAGGCGATCGAACGCAAGAACCGGATCCTTTCGGAGGCTGGTGGACCGCTGTTCGATCGGGTCACCGATTTGGCGGTGCGCGAGAAGTTCAAGATCTATTTCTAGCGTCAGCCGCCGCGGCGGTCGAAGTGGGTCCGCAGCGACACGTGCGTCTGCACGGTGGCGATACCGGGCGTCGTCGCGATCTGGCGGCGCACGGTGTCGAGGTCCGCATTAGAGGCGCACTCGACGAGCAGCATCAGGTCGGTCGGACCGGCCAGCGACCAGCAGGTGACGACGCTGGGAATGCCCGTCAGGTGTGGCACGACATGATCGCAGTTTCGCCCCGACTGGAAGCAGACGGCAATCAATGCCTCGACGCCCGGCCGGTCCCGGTCGGCGCCGAGGCGGACGGTATAGCCGGCGATCACGCCCCTGTCTTCCAGCCGCCGGATCCGTTCATGAACGGCGCTACGTGAAAGTCCACAGTCGCGCGCCAGTTCGACCAGGCTCTTGCGGGCGTCCGCCCGCAGCGCCGCGATCAGCAGACGGTCCTTCTCGTCTAATCCGCTCATCCGGGTATATCTCCCTCCTGCCGGACGAATATCCGGTCATCCGTCATCTTGCTGCACGAAAACGGACGGATAAGCAACTATTGTCGCCCATCGATACATCCATCCATCCATGGAGACGCTTGATGCCGACAATCCCCCAGAACGCCGCGCTGATTTCCATCGACATGCAGAAGGCCTTCGACGCCGCGCCGTGGCCGAGGCGCTGGAACGACAAGGTCGACGAGAACGGCCTCGCGCTGCTTGCGGCCTGGCGTGCGGCGGGCCGACCGCTGATCCATGTCCGCCACGACAGCGTCGAGCCGAATTCGACGCTTCGTCCCGGCGCCCCGGGGAACGCCTTCCGTCCCGGCTTTGGACCACGGCCGGGCGAAGCGTTGGTCACCAAGAGCGTGAACGCCGCCTTCATCGGCACGGATCTCGACCTGCGGCTGCGCCGCCTCGGCATCGATACGGTGGTGCTGTTCGGCATCTCGACCGACATGTGCGTATCGACGAGCGTGCGGGTCGGCGCCAATCTCGGCCTGCGCGTCATCCTCGTCGAGGATGCCTGCGACTGCTTCGACTTGGCCGACGGGGCCGGCGGAACGATCCCGGCCCGGGAGATCCATCGCGCCCACGTCGCGACCCTGCGCTACGAGTTCGCGACGGTGATGCGGACGGTCGAGGTGCTAGATGCGCTCGGTGTCGCCGAGCCGGTTTGACGCGGAACCTAAAGCGGGTCGCGATCCTTCGGACTCGCTTCCCGCGCTTTAAGTCCTTGTTTTATCGCATGTCGTTTTCGCAAAACCGCTGCACACTTTTGCGCGACATGCTTTAGCGCCCGAGTACCCGCACGTCGCTGATCGACCAGGACCACCGTGGCGCCTTGATCGGCACGAGGTCGCTGCCGGTGAACACGACGAAGGTGGTGAAGGGCTGGCTCTGGCCGGGCGGCACGCGGGCGATGATGAGTGTCTTGTCGGCGCCGACCGGCGTGCAGGCGCCGTCGGGACAGTTTTCCAGTTCGACGGTGAGGCGGAAGGACTGCAGCGCGGTTGCACTGTTGTTGGTGATGGTCCCGGTGACGCGATAGCTCGTCACCGGCTGACCGACTGCGAACTCCATGTCCGAAAGCACGATCTCTTCAGCGGTGATTGCATTTCTCGGCGGCGTTGGCTCGGGGGCGACGCTGCGGTTGTCGGTGAACCAGAGCAGGATTGCCACGGTGAGGCCGATCGCGACGACAATGGTCAGGACAGGCTCGAGCCAACTCTGGAAGCGCTTGAAGCGCACTGCAAGGTAGAGAATTGTGACTGCTGCGACGCCGAATGCCCAGAACATCAAGGTCCTCCTGATGTTCATATAGCCTGACGCGCGAGAAGCCAAAAGCCCCGTGCAACTGCTCATCCCCGGACTTCGAGGCGCTTTTCAGTTTCCTGAGAGACCCACGGCGGAAAACCGCCGCCTGCTGCCAAGGATTGCGGTCGGTCTTTGGCATGGCCAAGCGGACATTTCGACACGGAGGCGAAAGGGCTGGACGGATCGGCCCTGCGGTTTCGCCGCCGGGCCGATCCGGGTGGGTCAGCCGTGGTTGATCATGACGTGGCGGACGACCGTGTAGTCTTCCAGCGCGTAGATCGACATGTCCTTGCCGTAGCCGGACTGCTTGACGCCGCCATGCGGCATCTCGTTGCAAAGCATGAAGTGGGTGTTCACCCAGGTGCAACCGTATTGCAGGCGGGCCGCCGCCCGCATCGCCTTGGAGATGTCCTTGGTCCAGACGGAAGAGGCGAGGCCGTAGTCGCTGTCGTTGGCCCAGGTGAGCGCCTGCTCCTCGCCGGAGAAGCGGGTGACGGAGACGACCGGACCGAACACCTCGCGGCGGACGATTTCGTCCTCCTGCGTCGCCCCGGCGACGACGGTCGGCTGGAAGAAGAAGCCCTGGTCGCTGCCGGGCCGCCCGCCGGTGGTGATTTCGATGTGCTTCACGTCGGCTGCGCGCTCGACGAAGCTTGCGACGCGATCGCGCTGGCGCTTCGAGATCAGCGGCCCGATCTCGTTCTCGGTGTCGTCGGCCTGGTTGAAGCGGATGCTCGACACGGCGGAGGAGAGATCGGCGACGAACTTTTCGTAGATGCCGTCCTCGGCGTAGATGCGGCAGGCGGCGGTGCAGTCCTGGCCGGCATTGTAGTAGCCGAAGGCACGGATGCCGTTGACGACGGCCTCGAGGTCGGCGTCGTTGTAGACGATGACGGGGGCCTTGCCGCCCAGTTCCAGGTGCGTGCGCTTGACCGTCTTGGAGGCGGCAGCCAGCACCTTCTTGCCGGTAGCGACGTCACCGGTGATCGAGACCATGGCGACCTTCGGATGGTTGATCAGCGCGTTTCCGACCGTCTCGCCGCGGCCGAGCACGATGTTGACGACGCCCTCCGGCAGGATGTCGGCGAGCAGCTTCGCCATCTTCAGCGCCGTCAGCGGCGTCTGTTCGGACGGCTTGAAGACGACGGTGTTGCCGCCGGCGATCGCCGGCGCCAGCTTCCAGGCCATCATCATCAGCGGATAGTTCCACGGCGCGATCGAGCCGATGATGCCGACCGGGTCGCGGCGGATCATCGACGTGTGCCCCGGCAGGTATTCCCCGGCGACGGTGGCGTGCAGCGAGCGGATGGCACCGGCGAAGAAGCGCCAGCAGTCGACGATCGCGGGAATTTCGTCATTGCGCACCGCGTTGATCGGCTTGCCGCAGTTCAGCGATTCGAGGGCCGCAAACCCGTCGGCGTCGCGCTCGATCGCGTCGGCGATCTTAAGCAGGTAGCCGGACCGTTCGCCGGGCGTCGTCATCGACCAGGAGACGAAGGCCTTTTCGGCGGCATCGACGGCGGCGTCGATTTGGGCGTGCGAGGCTTCGGCCAGGTCGACCACGGTCTCGCCGGTCTTCGGGTTGAGGATGTGCTCCTCGGTTTCGGTGCCGGTCTCGAAGCGCGAGCCGATCAGCATCTGCTTGTCCATCACAAGGTCTCCCATGGTCCTAAAGACTGTTGTTACTTGCCGGCGCCGGCGATCTGGTCGCCCTCGCGGGTGAGGTAGTAGGCGGCGAGGATCGGCAGGAAGGTGACGAGCACCACCACCATGGCGACGACGTTGGTGACCGGACGCTGGCGCGGCCGCACCAGTTCCTCCAGCATCCAGATCGGCAGTGTCTGCTGCTGGCCGGCGGTAAACGTCGTGACGATCACCTCGTCGAAGGAAAGCGCAAACGCGAGCATGCCTCCGGCGAGCAGCGCCGTGCCGATGTTCGGCAGGATCACGTAGCGGAACGTCTGGAAGCCGTCGGCGCCGAGGTCCATCGAGGCCTCTATCAGCGAGCCGGAGATGCGGCGGAAGCGGGCGACGGCGTTGTTGTAGACGACGACGACGCAGAAGGTGGCGTGGCCGAGCACGATCGTCCAGAACGAGAAGGGAATCTCGGCAAACGAGAAGGCCGAGCGCAGCGCGATCCCGGTGATGATGCCGGGCAGGGCGATCGGCAGGATGACCAGCAGCGAGATCGTCTCCCGACCGAAGAAGCGGGTCTGGCTGACGGCTGCGGCGCAGAGCGTGCCGAGCACCAGCGCGACGGCGGTGGCGATCGCCGCCACCCGGACGGACAGCCCGAGTGCCTGCCAGACATCCGGCCTGTTCCAGGCCACCACGAACCATTCGAGCGTCAGGCCCGGCGGCGGGAACTGGTAGCTCTTCTCCTCGGTGGTGAAGGCGTAGAGGAAGATCAGGAGGATCGGCAGGTGCATGAACAGCAGGCCCGCTGCCGCTGCGATCTTCAGGCTCAGGGGTGCGGAGGAACGATCAGAGCGCATCGAAGGCTCCCTGTTTCTTGGCCATCCAGAGATAGAGGCCCATGATGACGATCGGCACGACGGTGAAGGCGGCGGCGAGCGGGATGTTGCCGGCCGTGCCCTGCTGGGCGTAAACGGCCTGGCCGATGAACAGGCGCGACGAGCCGATGATCTGCGGGATGATGTAGTCGCCGAGCGTCAGCGAGAAGGTGAAGATCGAGCCGGCGATGATGCCGGGAAGTGCCAGTGGAAACAGCACGTAGCGGAACGTCTGCGCCGGTGTGCCGCCGAGATCGGCCGAGGCCTCGATCAGGTTGCCGGGCACGCGCTCCAGCGCCGCCTGGATCGGCAGGATCATGAACGGCATCCAGACATAGACGAAGACGATGAAGGTGCCGGTGTAGCTGATCGACAGCGAGTTGCCGCCAACGATCGGCAGCGCCAGCCAGGCGTCGAGCAGCCAGGTCAGGTGCAGCTTGGCAAACAGCCAGTTGAGGATGCCTTCCTTGGCCAGGATCAGCTTCCAGGCATAGACCTTGACCAGATAGCTTGACCACAGCGGCAGCATGACCGCGAGATAGAACATCGCCTTCCATTTGCCGCGGGCGTAGCGGGCCGCGTAATAGGCGATCGGAAAGGCGATCAGGGCGGAGGCGAGCGTCACCAGCGCCGCCATGACGATGGTGCGCAGGATGATGTCGAAATTCGACGGGATCAGCAGTTGCCGGTAGGTGGCGAGCGTGAACTCGTAATTGACGAGCCCGGAGAACTCGTCGATCGAGAAGAAGCTCTGCAACAGCAGGGCGAAGAGCGAGCCGAGATAGATGATGCCGAGCCAGAACAGCGGCGGCGACAGCATCAGCAGCAGGAAAAGCTTGGGGTTGCGCCAGAAAAAGTCCGACAGGCGCCCGAATGTGCCCGTGCGGCGGGCAAGGATCGGTGTTTCGGCGATCGCGCTCATGCGGCTTCGTCCATCAGGTGCAGGTCTTCGGCGGCGAAAGACAACGTGACATCGGATCCCTGCGAGGGAACGTCGATCGAGGCCGGGATCATGGCGGCGACCCGGGTGCCGGCGGTCTCGACGGTGATGCGGTTCGAAGCGCCGAGGAAACTGGTGGCGACGACGGTGCCGGAAAAGCGCTTGCGGTCGGTGCCGTCTTCGCCGAGCGCAAGGTCCTCGGGGCGAAGGCTGGCATAGCGCGCGGGATAGCCGAGGCTTTCGACGAATTTCGGCGCCAGCACGTTTGACGAGCCGACGAAGTCGGCGACGAAGCGTGTCTGCGGGCGCTTGTAGACATCCTCCGGCGTGCCGAGCTGCTGGATCTTTCCATCATTGAACACAGCGATACGGTCGGCCATCGATAGCGCTTCGCCCTGGTCGTGGGTAACGAAGACGAAGGTGATGCCGAGCGATTTCTGCAGCGCCTTCAGCTCTTCCTGCATCTGCTCGCGCAGCTTCAGGTCCAGCGCACCGAGCGGCTCGTCGAGCAGGAGCACGCGCGGACGGTTGACGAGCGCACGGGCGAGCGCGACGCGCTGGCGCTGGCCGCCGGACAGCTGGCCGGGGCGGCGCGTGCCGTAGCCGGGGAGCTTGACCATGGCGAGCGCGTTCTCCGCCGCCTTCAGCCGCTCCTCTTTGGAAACGCCCTTGACCATCAGGCCGTAGGCGACGTTTTCCAGGATGGAAAGGTGCGGGAAGAGCGCATAATCCTGAAAGACGGTGTTGACGTTGCGCCGGTAGGGCGGCACGCCCTCGGCCGTCTCGCCGAAGATCTCGATATGGCCACCGGTTGGCTGCTCGAAGCCGGCCATCAGCCGCAGGCAGGTGGTCTTGCCCGAGCCCGAAGGGCCGAGCATGGCGAAAAATTCGCCCTCGGCGATTGCGAGGTCCACGCAGTCGACGGCGCGCACGGCACCGAAATAGCGGGACACATTCTCGAACAGGACGGCGGTCATGGGAGCTCCAATTTCTGTGTTTCGCCCCTCATCCGGCCTGCCGGCGACCTTCTCCCGGCTGGCGGGAGAAGGTGAGGTGCCGCGATGCTGCTGTCTAACCTCGGACGCTACGGGCGAGGGGCAGATCACGCCCTTGCTTTCCTTCTCCCCGCGTGCGGGAAGAAGGCCAGGGTGAGGGGCAATTCTCGTAGTTCAGCGAGGGAAAACCCCTCCCGGCCCTGTCGGGCCACCCTCCCCACAAAGGGGAGGGGCGAAGCAGCGATCAGCGTCCGCCGATCACGCCGATATAGTCGGACACCCAGCGGTGGTAGGGCACGCACTCGCCCTGGCTCTCGCACTTCGACGTCGGCGTCTTCCAGAACCGGATCTTGTCGAAGTTCTCAAAGCCGTTGGTCTTGCAGCCCTCGTCACCCAGCAGCGCATTGCCCTTGCAGGCCGCGGGAACGGAGGGAACCGCGCCGAACCAGGCGGCGGCGTCACCCTGGACCTTCGGCGACAGCGAATGCTCCATCCACATGTAGGCGCAGTTCGGATGCTCGCTGTCGGCGTGCAGCATCGTCGTGTCCGACCAGCCCGTCACTCCTTCCTCCGGGAAGGTCGAGGCGATCGGCTGCTTTTCCGCCTGCATCAGGTTGACCTGGAACGGCCAGGAGCCCGAGGCGACGACGCCCTCGTTCTTGAAGTCGTCGATCTGGATCATGGCGTCGTGCCAGTAGCGGCCGACGAGCGTGCGCTGGGTGCGCAGCAGGTCGAGCGCTGCCTTGTACTGCTCTTCATTGAGTTCGTAGGGGTCCTTGATGCCGAGTTCCGGCTTGTGCGCCATCAGGTAGTTGGCGGCGTCGGCGATGTGGATCGGACCGTCATAGGCCTGGATGCGGCCCTTGTTCGACTTGCCGTCGGGCAGCGTCATTTCCTCGAACACGACGTTCCAGCTCTTCGGCGCCTCGTTCTTGAAAACGTCGGTGTTGTACATCAGCACGTTCGGGCCCCAGAGATAGGGCGTGCCGTAGTGAACGCCATTGACGGTGTTCCACGGTGCATTCTGCAGGCGCTCGTCGATGGTCTTCCAGCTCGGAATCAGGTCGGTGTTGATCGGCTGGACGCGCTTGCCGGCGACCAATCGCAACGAGGCGTCGCCCGAGGCGGTGACGAGGTCGAAACCGCCTTCGTTCATCAGCGCCACCATTTCGTCCGAGGTGGCGGCGGTCTTCACCGAGACCTTGCAGCCGGTGTTCTTTTCGAACTCGGTGACCCAGTCATAGTTCTTGTCGGTCTCGCCGCGCTCGATGTAGCCGGCCCAGGCGACGATCGAGACTTCGCCTTCGCCCTTGCCGAGCTCCTTCAGCGGCTCCTGCGCAACGGCGGCGGTGGCAAAGGCAAAGGAAAGGGTAAGCGCGGTGCAGGAATGCAGGAATCGCTTCATGTTGGTCTCCCGGTTTGTCCGCTTTACGTGCGGTATTGTTCCCAAGGATAAGGGTGCCCCCTTTTTGCCGCTTTCGCAAATTCATTAAACAGAAAGTCGATATCGGAAATTCCGAAATCGTGTGGGCCCGGAACGGGTCGCGCTCCGCGTCCCATGTCGTTGCATCAACTCCAGGGTTCGTTTTCGATTTTGGTGTAGGCTGCTGTTTGCCGTACACCGCGTGGAGATTGTTGCTGGCGACGAATCCTGGGCGGTCGATTTCCGCCGCAGTGCCCGCTTCCCGCAGGTGCCGGCGTTCGAAGATCATTGGCTCGGCGCGCCGAGCCGCCGAGGGAGCAAAGCGATGGCGCCATTTCGCAAACTCAGGACACGGTTGGGCTTGCGGAAGAAACCCGCCGCTCTTCCCCACGGGGTCACGATCGGCCGATATACCTACGGCTTGACCCCGGCGCATTTCCATGGGTCGAGCTTCGAGTGCCAGGTGCATATCGGCGACTTTTGCTCTGTCGCCGAGCATGTCGTGTTCGTGCAGATGGCAGATCACGACTTGAGCCGGATCTCGTCATTTCCGCTTGCGAGACGGGTGTTCGGCTCAACGGAAAGCAACGTGACGACCAAGGGACCGATTACGGTGGGTCATGACGTATGGATCGGCCGCAATGCGCTGATCCTGTCCGGCGTGACGATCGGTCATGGGGCGGTGATCGGGGCCGGGGCCGTCGTGGCCAAGGACGTGCCGCCTTACGCTATTGCCGTCGGCAATCCTGCCCAGGTGGTCAAATATCGCTTTTCTCCGGAAGAGATCGCTCTTCTGCTCCGGGTGCAATGGTGGTCCTGGGATGATGCTACCCTTCAATCCCTTCGAGCCCTGCTGACCGGCAGATCGGAAGCCTTCATCGAACATTTTGCGGCACTATCGCGGGACGCCGATGGCTGAGCGGACGAGCCGGCTTGCTTGCGCCGATTTGCTTTGATCGCCGTGCCTTTGCGCAACGTCCGAACGGCGGCGGCGTGCCGGATCTCCGCCTGGTGCCAGCAGCGGCCACAGCAGGTCTACCGTCCGCGCCCGCTTCGCAGCGCCTCCGCCACGCCGACGAAATCGCGGGCCGATTGCGGCAGGCTGGAGCCTTTGCGCCAGACCATGCCGACTTGCACGACCGGCAGGGCGCCGGAGACGTCGCGACTTTCGATGCGGTCGCCTTCCAGCGACCAGGGACGGTAGACGAGGTCGGGCAGGAGGGCGATCCCCGCACCCGTGGCGACGAGACTGCGCACCGCCTCGACCGAACGGGTGCGGAAGGCGACGTGGGGGCGCGCACCGAGCGCCGACAGCAGCTTGCCGGTGTTTTCCTCGATTTCATCCACCGTCAGCATGATCAGCGGTTCCTTGGCGATGTCGCTGACCGAAATGATCTCGGCCGAGACCAGCGGATGGCCGAGCGGCAGCCATAGCCGATAGGGCGAGGTCTCGATGATCTCGGCCTGCAGGGCCATGCGGTCGCGCAGGTTGGAGATGACCATTACCGCGACGTCCAGTTCGCCCCCGATCAGCAGATGCTCGAGATAGGAACCGTTGTCCTCGATCGCGCTGACCTCGACACCGGGAAAGGCGCGGCGATAGCGAGCCAGCAGGTCAGACAGCACATAGCCGGCGACGAGAGAGGTGACACCCAGGTTGAGCTGGCTCCTCTCCGTGGTCCGATTGTCCGAAAAGGAACGGCGGGCATCCGACACACTGGCAAGTATCTTCGTCGCATGGCGCAGAAACTGGTGGCCGTTGTGCGTCGTCGTCAGGCCGCGCGGGTGCCTTTCGAACAGTTCCACGCCCAGATCGTTTTCCAGTTCCTTCATCGCCTCGGTGATCGAGGATTGCGAAATCGAGAGGATCTGCGCCGCCCGTGTGACGGAGCCCTGTTCGGCGACTGCGACGAAGTACTGCAACTGTCTGAGTGTAAAGGCCATGGAGGCAGTTAATATGCGAGCAAGGGGCGAAGCAAGCCGCCCTGACAAACACGCCGCGACGGCCGGCCGCACAAGAATAATCTTGACTATTGATGTCATGATATGCTTAGGAGCGACAGCCTTTTCCATTTTCCTAGCTGCCGCCGATGTCTCAGAAGTTCGTTCCGGCCTTTGCCGCGCGCGGTGCCGCGCCAGCGCTCATCTTCCCGGGGCGGTCCGCGATCACCTATGCCGAACTGGCGGATGCAATCACGCGTCGGATGCAGCAGTTCGGGGCGGACAAGAAGCTGATTGCGATCGAGGCCGAGCATTCCGAGCACTGCATCGTCTCCTATCTCGCTGCCCTCGAGATGGGGCATGCCGTCGCAATGCTGCCGCCGGCAAGCTGCAGCCGCAGCGAAGAGTTCGACCTGGCGTTCGAGCCCGACCTTTGCTGCCGCAGGGTCGGTGAGCGCTGGATGGTGGTCGAGGCCTTGCCGCAGCTACGCAATGCCCACCGCGAATTGCATCCGGATCTTGCGTTGCTTCTTCTGACGTCGGGCAGCACCGGCGGGGCAAAGGCGGTGCGACTGTCGCGGGGCAACATCGACGCCAATTCCGCGTCGATCGCGCAGTACCTCGGGCTCGTCAGCACCGATCGTGGCTGTCTCGTTTTGCCGCTGCATTATTCCTACGGCCTGTCGGTTCTGCACTCGCACCTTGCTGTCGGCGCCAGCCTCTATTTCCCCCAGCGCTCGATACTGGGGGAGGGGTTCCTCGACGGGCTTGCCGCGCAGGAATGCACGAATTTTTCCGGCGTGCCTTATTCCTATGAACTGTTGGAAAGCGTCGGCTTCCGAGAGCGCAGCTTCCCCAGGCTGCGTTTCATGACCGTCGCAGGCGGACGCCTGCCACCCGATACCGTCCGCCTGTACAGCCGGCATATGCGGGCAAACGACGGTGCCTTCTTCGTCATGTACGGACAGACCGAGGCGACGGCGCGCATAGCCTATGTCCCGCCGGCGCTGCTCGAAGGAAACGAGGATTGTATTGGAGTCGCGGTGCCAAACGGCTCGCTTTGGCTCGAGAACGCCGAAGGCGAAGAGATACGCCAACCCGGACAGGTGGGCGAGTTGGTCTATCGCGGCCCGAACGTCATGATGGGGTATGCTGCGGGGCGTGCGGATCTGGCCGGAGGGCCTACGACCGTTGTGCTCAGAACTGGAGACCTCGCAGCGATCAACGGCCAGGGCCTCTTCCGCATCCTCGGCAGGACCAAGCGGATTTCCAAGGTGGCCGGCCGGCGCATCGGTCATGACATGCTGGAAGAGGCATTGGAACGGCTTGGCATCCGCGCGGTAGTCGTGGGCGATGACGAAGCGCTGCACGCCTTCTTTTGCGGAGCGCAGGAAGAGGGCGAGGTCAACAGGGCCCTCGCAGCGGCCGCTGGCCTGACGCTCCTGCAGGTCGGATCAAGGCGGATCGAATTCTTCCCGCGGCTGCCTTCCGGCAAGATCGACTATGCCGCTGTGCAAGCGCGCTACCAGGCGGACCATAGGCAACCAAAGCAGGCGGCGAGCATCCGCGAAGCGTTCAATCAGGTGTTTTATCCGAAGAAGGCAGGTATGCGGGACAGCTTTGTCACGCTTGGTGGGGACTCGCTGCGCTTCGTGCAGCTTTCGCTCGCGTTGGAGAAGATCCTCGGCGAAGCGCCTGTGAGGTGGGAAACGATGACCGTGACCCAACTGTCCGATCTGAAGCCGGTCGCGGACGAGAAGCCGGCGATCGGTGCCGATCTGCTGATCCGGGCGCTCGCCATTCTGCTTATCGTTGTCCAGCACCAGACGCTCTGGCCGATACCGGGTGGGTCGGCGGCAATGATCGTCCTGATGGGCTTCGGACTTGCGCGCTTCCAGTCCGGGGCGCTGATGGCGGGTGATGTCAAGCGGGTCTTGCGGCCGGCGCTGCAAGTGCTGGTGCCGTATTATCTGATTGTTGCCGTCTACGCCGCCGTCTGGGGAGAGGTGCCCTGGGCCTCGGTCCTGCTGGTCGGCAACTTCGGATTTGCCGCGCCGGAAAGGCACAGCATGGTGCCTTATCTCTACTGGTTCATCGAAGCCTATTGCCAGATGTTGCTGGTGATAGCCGGTCTATTCTGCCTGCGCGCCGTGCGCCGTTTCGTGGCGGCGGACCCGTTCGTTGCAGGCCTGTCGTTCCTGGCGCTGGCGCTCTGCGCGAGGATCGCCATCCCGCCACTACTCGACATGGGCAACCGCCAGATCTTCACGCTGCCATGGATCTTCTACCTGGCGGCGATCGGCTGGTCGGCCGCCTTCGCCAGCACGACGATGCGAAAGCTGCTGCTGATGGCGATCGGTGTCGCCGTTTTCACCACCTTTGCCTTCTACGAGAGCGTATGGATTGGCACCAGGGTCAAGTACCTGATGCAAATCGCCGTCCTGTCTGGCCTGCTGTTTTGCCCGCGGGTCCGGCTGCCGTTTCGGCTGAAGGCGATCGTGCTGCCGCTATCGGCGGCAAGCTTCCACATCTACATCCTCCACCGGTTCGTGCCGGAGCTGGTCATGGCGCCGCTCGGCACCGTTCTTCCATCAGGGCTCTTTTCGCTCGTTGCGATTACCGGCGGCGTCGGCCTCGGCGTGATCGTCTGGTGGCTGCAGGGGAGGCTTCTTTCGTTTCTCGCGTGTGAAAAAGGCAATGGGATTCTGCACGTCCTTCAGACATATATTGAGGTTCGCGGCCAGCGGTCGACCTGAGATGGGGCTGGTCGCGTCGCGAAGCAGCGGAATCTCGGGAGCACGCATGACGACCACACCGCAGAACCGAACGCTGACCGCCCCCAGGCCAAGCGCATGAGCGGCATCACCGATATCAAGCGTTTGCTGGCGGAACTGCAGCCCGAACTGCGAGAGGGGACGTACGTCTATTGCGTTGTTCCCCTCGCGCGGGCGGATCGCTGTCACCGTCTCCAGCCGCTTGCCACGTTTCGCGAGGAGGAGGGATTGACTTTGATCCTGCCGGCGAGCGTGGCCGCGGAGAACGGGCTTTCCGCCAGCGCACCTATGCGCATGATCACGCTCACCGTGCAGTCCTCGCTTGAGGCCGTCGGGCTGACGGCGGCGGTCGCCACGGCGCTGACCCGGGAAGGCATCAGCGCCAACGTAGTCGCGGCCTTCCACCACGACCACGTCTTCGTCCCGGCGATCGATGCAGAACGCGCGCTCGCTGCGCTGAAAGCGCTGTCGCAGGAAGGGAGCCGGAATTAGCGGACGTCGTCACGCGGCGATTCCATCAATGATCATTCCAGTGGTGTCGAAGCAAATAGGATTCGAGCCTGTCGAGCCATTCGTTCCAGCTTTGCCGGTGCGCCTCGATTTCGGATTGGTTGGCGAAGGGTGTCTGATGCAGGCCAAGGCGTGTGGTGCCGTTGACGTCATCAAGCGTGACGGTCACCAGGGTCTCGCACGTGTCCCCTGCGGCGAACGTAAAGACAATGCGTTTGTCGTCGACGATCTCACGGTAGACGCCAAACATGGCAATGTCGTCGCCGAGTGCCGAGCGGGCAACCGCCCGCCACTTTCCGCCGGGGTGAAAATCCATTTGAATCGAGTGTATCGGGAAATCGGGCGACCCCCACCACTGCGCCAGGCGGTCGGGCGCGGCCCAGAGCGGGAACACCACGGAGGGGCGCGCGTCGAAGCGTCGTTCGATGAGAAGGATTTCTGCAGCTGGAACAGCGCGTTGTGGGATCGTCATTGCCTTCTCCCAGGAACGACAGGCCGCGCAAAGCGCCTGCGCCGGGGAAGGCCCCGGGCGTCGACACACAAGCCAGCTTCCGTGAGTTGCGATCGACAGGCCGAACAGCATGTCGCGGCCAGCGATCTGAGGCGCAGGGTGAATCTGAAAAGTGGCGATCCGGGGGCGCGGCGGCGAACTGTGATCGGTCGGCCGAACACGATTTCGTGGTCGCGGGCACTGCAAATGTGAAGCGGCAAAGTGAAGTCGAAATGCAGGCACGCGGCGCCATCCGCAACCGCGTGCCTGCCCGCCGCCAAGGCTACATCAGGTCGCGCGGGATGACTTTCTCGAACGACTTCTCGAACACCTGCGTGTCCCCCTCGAAGGCGCGCACGCTGGCAGAGATCAGCCAGTCGGTCGCGGTGCAGGCGATCGTGGCAGACGAGATCGTACGCACGAACCAGCCGGGGCGTTGCATATCGCAGATCCAGGTGGCCGTGCCCGTGGCCGACAGTGGATCACCTTCGCCAATCGACCAGAGTTCGTCGCGGATCTGTCGGGTGGCAAGGCCCGTGCCGGGGTGCTCGTGCAGGCCGGTGTCCTCGTAGATCGTGTACTCCGTCAGGCCATTTGTCAGGTCACGCTCGACACCGCGGGCGCTCTCGGGCGGGGAGAGTTCCGGATAGTTCGGCAGCGGATCGGGATCGGCCGGCTCCGGCAAGCTCACGACCTCGTGCGCCCCGAGCTTCGGCAATGCGAGGCCGAGCGAGGCGAGGTCGAGGGTGACTCCCGGATCGGTCGGCGGCGGCAGCAGCATCGGCCAGTACGACGTCGACAGCGACAGGCGGATGCGATGGCCGGCCCCGAAGCGATAGCCCATCGCGTCGAGGACGAGGCGGACCTTGACCTTTTCGCCCTTGGGCAACGGCTTCGGCTCGGCATTGCCGTCGCGGTGCGCCAGATTGAGGACGCCGAAGGTGACGCGGGTCGCGGTACCGTCCGGATGGACGTCGACGATGCGGGCGCAGAGATTGGCGAGGTCCGCATCGCAGGAGAGTTCGAGATCCAGGACCGGCTGGCCGAGGTATTCGCGCGCCTCGGCAAGCGGCGGCGTTTCCAGCACCAGCGAGCCGGCATCGTCCGCGCGCTGGTCGAGCGCCATCTCCGCGTCCGGCTTCAGCGTGAACCACTCGCCGGCCATCGTGCCGGTGTCGAGCGGCGAACGCAGGTAGTGATCGTGGTTCTTGGCGCCGGCGATCGGCATGCCGGGCGCCAAAGTTCCGTATTGCTCGACATAGAAGCAATCCATCTCGGGAGCGGACCAGTCTGCCTTCGCCGCCCAGAAGCCGGGGTCAAACTCGCGCCGCAGCGCCGGTTTCGGCCCGTCCTGGATATAAGCGCGCATCTGCGGCCAGTTCTCAGCGCCGTTCTGCTCGTCGCGCAGCCAGCGGTTCCACCAGGCGATCGCCTCGGCGTGGAAGTCCATGCGCGGCTTCGGCCAGGCGAAGTGGGGATACTTGTGGACCCAGGGGCCGATCAGCGCCTTGGCCTTGCCGCCGAGCCCCTCGACGGCCTTCAGCGGCGTGTTGCGGTAACCGTCCGCCCAACCGGCGATCACGAGTGCCGGAACCTGGACGCGTCCGAAATCCTCGCAGATCGAGCCGTGCTTCCAGAACGCGTCGCGGCGCTGGTGCTGCAGCCACTCCTCCATGAAGAAGGGCTCGTTCTCGAGGCGCTCCAGCCACATCGCCTTCCAGCGGTCGCCGACAATTTCCGGATCGGGGGATCGGGACTGGTAGGCGAGCATCGTCGCCGCCCAGGAGAGCTGGGCGGAGAGGTGCGTGCCGTTCTTGTAGTGGATGTCGTCGTTGTAGCGATCGACGGTCGAGGCGATCGAGATGACCGCCTTCAACGCCGGCGGCTTGAGGGCGGCCACCTGCAGGCAGTTGAAGCCGCCCCAGGAGATGCCCATCATCCCGACCGAGCCGTTCGACCACGGCTGCGCGGCGATCCAGGCGATCAGTTCGCAGGCGTTGGCGAGTTCGAGCGGCGTGTATTCGCCGTCGATGACGCCGTCGGATTCGCCCGAGCCGCGAATGTCGACGCGGACGCCGGCGATGCCGGCTGCCGCAAAGACCGGATAGGTGGATTCGTCGCGCATGCAGGTTCCGTCGCGCTTGCGGTAGGGCAGGAACTCGAACACGGCCGGAACGGGATCCTTGTCCGCGCCATCCGGCATCCAGATGCGCGCAGCGAGCCGCGTGCCGTCCGCCAGCGTGATCCATTCGTTTTCGATAACGGTGAAAGTGCGTTCCGACATCGTTCTTGTCCGATCCATTCCGTCCATCACGCGTCAAACCAGGCGCGGCTGCCGATATAGCCGTTCGACATGTCGTTGCCGATGTCGTCGGTGATACCCTTCAGCGAGGACGTCGCCGCCATCACATAATCGTTGAACACCGGCAGGATCAGGCCGCCCTCGTCGCGCACCATCAGCGCCATGGTGCGGTAGAGCTCCTTGCGTTTGGTTTCGTCCAGTTCGGAGCGCGCCTGCAGCAGCAGTTTGTCGAAATCCTCCCGCTGGAAGCGGGTGTCGTTCCACTCCGCGGTCGACAGATACGAGGTCGAATAACGCGAATCCTGCGTCGGGCGGCCGCCCCAGTAGGACGCGCAGAATGGCTGCACGTTCCAGACATTGGTCCAGTAACCGTCTTCCGGCTCGCGGCGCACCTCGAGCTCGATGCCGGCCTTCTTGGCGCTTTCCTGATAGATCACCGCCGCATCGACGGCGCCGGCGAACGCGGCGTCGGAGGTGCGCAGCAGGATCGGCCGGTCGTGGCCCGACTTCTTGAAGTGGAAGGCGGCCTTGTCCGGGTCGTAGGCGCGCTGCTCGATGTCGGTTGGCGCCAGCGCATAGTTGCCGTTCACCGGATAGTCGTTGCCGAGCGTGCCGTATCCGCCAAGCACGCGGTCGAGGATCGCCTCGCGGTCGATCGCATATTTCAGCGCCAGCCGCAGGTCGTTGTTGTCGAACGGCGCCGTGTTGCAGTGCATCAGGAAGCTGTAGAAGCCCTTGCCAGCGCTGCGCAGGATCTCGACCTTGGGTGCGCGCTTCAGGAGTGGCACGGTCTTCGGGTCGATGTTGTTGATGAAGTGCACCTGGCCGGAAGAGAGCGCCGCAATGCGGGCGGTCGCATCGTTCATGACGATGATCTCGACGCTGTCGACGAAGCCGCGGTCGCTTCGCCAGTCGTCGGCGTTCTTTTCAAAGGTGGCCCGCACGCCAGCCTCATAGCTGGTCAACTTGTAGGGGCCGGTCCCGACGGCCGCGGCAGGATTGTCGAGGCCGCCGTTCGGCTGGATGACAAGGTGGTAGTCGGTCAAAAGAAGCGGCAGGTCGGCATTGCCCTCCGTCAGCGTCAGGACGAGGTCACCGCCCTTGTCCTCGATCGTCTTGATCGATCGCATCAGGCCGAGAGCACCCGACTTGGAGCCTTCGTCGGAATGGCGCTTCAGGGTGGCGACGACGTCGGCGATCGTCATCTTGCGGCCGTCGTGGAAGGCGACGTCGTTGCGGATCTTGAACGTCCACACCGATGCGTCTGCGGACGGCTCCCAGGACGTCGCGATGGAGGGAAGGGGGGCGCCGGTCTTGGGATCGGTCTCGACCAGCGTGTCGCCCCAGAGGCGGCCGATGACGAAGAGCACCGAAGCGGTGTAGGTGGCGGGATCAAGGACGTCCGTCGCCGCGCCGCCCTTCAGGCCGAGCTTCAGGTGGCCGCCGCGCTTTGGCTCGTCTGCGCGGGCATCGCCGGCGACAAGTGTGGAGCCCAGTCCGGCCGCAAGCCCGAGCGCGGCAGTGCCGGCCAGAAAGCTGCGGCGATTGACGCCGGTCGGGACGATCAGGCCATCGGGGCGTTTCGTGAAGTCGGTCATTGTCGGTTCCCTCGATTTGGTGTTTCAGGGAAACCTAGCGTGTCATTGACCGGACACAATTTCGCGACTTGACGCGGATTTGCGCTAGTTTACGTTGTGGTCTCGTTTCCTGCGGAGGACAGAGTGACGGACGTTGACCATTTTACACTGAACCTGCGCGACGCCTGTGCGACACGGCATTCGATCTCGCAGGTCTGTCGCGAGATCGGCATCAACCGGCAGCAGTTCAATCGTTACATCAGCGGCGAGGCACGACCATCGGCGCACAATGCCCTGCGGATCGCCGCGTTCTTCGGGCTTTCACCCCAGGATTTCGAGCTTTCGCCGAAACTTTTTGGAGCCCGCCTGAGACGGCCGGACCGGCATCGCGCGGAAGCGGGATTGTTGCTCGAGGGCTTTCCGGGCGATATCGCGGCGCTGCGCCGGCACATCGGCTACTACCAAACCTACCACATCTCACCCTCATGGCCGGGATTGGTGGTCTGCTCCTGCGCAAGGCTCTATGAGGAGAGCGGTTCGATCCGCGTCAAGTCGATCGAGCGGATCCGCGACGTCGACAAGGGGATCTGGCAGTTCTCCAAATATGTCGGCCTCGCCACCTTCTGGCGCAACCGCATCTTCATTGCCGAACGCAGTGTCGGCCGCCAGCCGATGCTGTCGCAGACAATCCTGATGCCGTTCGAGGTCCACCAGCGGGTGTACCTGCGCGGCACGACGATGGGCGTTTCCTGGCGCAAGGAAAACCTGCCTTACGCCTCGCGCATGATCTGGCGCCACATCGGCCAGGAACCCGACCTGCGCCAGATGTTGTCTCGCTGCGGCGTGTTGTCCTTCGCATCTCGGCAGTTGCCGGCGACGGTGCGGACCTTCCTCGATACGCCCGGCGCAGAGGTGCTGACGGTGCCTGCGGATTATTGAGCCGCTTCAGCCCGCGAGAAAGGCGCCGAGGCTCTTCAGATCGACGTTGCCGCCGCTGAGAATGATGCCGACACGTTTGCCCGCGCAGGGAATTATACCGTTGAGAACGGCTGCGGCGGCAAGGCAGCCGGTCGGCTCGACGACGAGCTTCATGCGCTCGGCGAAGAAGCGCATCGTCTCGACCAGTTGCGCATCGGAGACGGTGACGATGCCTTTCACCTTGTCCTGCAGGATCGGGAAATTGTGGTAGCCGACGTGGGTCGAAAGCGCGCCGTCGGCGATCGATTTCGGAACGGGGATGTGCAGCACCTCGCCGCGTTGAAGCGATTGCTGGCCGTCGTTGCCGGCTTCCGGTTCCACGCCGTAGACCGCGCAACCGGGCAAGAGCGCCTTGGCGGCAAGTGCGGAGCCGCCGAGTAGCCCGCCGCCGCCGAGCGGCACCACCAGCATGTCGAGCGAGCCGATGTCCTCGATCAGTTCCAGCGCCGCCGTGCCCTGTCCGGCGATCACCTCCGGATGATCGTAAGGGGGAATGAGGGCGGCACCGCGTTCGCGGGCGATGCCGTCGCTGATCGCCTGGCGATCCTCGGTATAACGGTCGTAGAGAATGATCTCGGCACCGTAGCCTTTGGTCGCCGCCAGCTTCAGGGCCGGTGCGTCCTGCGGCATGACGATCGTCGCCGGAACGCCCTGCATTTGTGCGGCCAGCGCGATCGCCTGGGCGTGGTTGCCGGAAGAGAAGGCCACGACGCCGTTTCGGCGCTGCTCCGGGGGAAGGGCGGCTATGGCGTTATAGGCGCCGCGAAACTTGAAGGCGCCGACGCGCTGCAGGGTTTCCGCCTTGAAGAACAGCGTCGCGCCGGCCCTGGTGTCGGCGGTCCGCGAGGTGAGGACCGGCGTGCGGCGTGCGACGCCCTCGATCCTTGCCCTGGCGGTAAGCACATCGTCGAAGGACGGAATGTGAAGGGAACGTCCCTGGCCGCTGCGGTCGTTCATCGGGTCCTCCGCGTCGTGACATTTGTGGCGCGTGCCGGGGCGCAGACGTCCCGGCACGGCATGATCAACGGAGCACAGAAATCGCGGGAAAATCAGTTCCCCGCGCTCTCCATCCGCCGCGTCTTCAGCACTTTCTCCAGCCAGCCGATCTCCATTTCGGGGACCGACTTCAAGAGCAGGTCGGTATATTCGTCGAAGGGCGGCGACAGCACCTTCGACTTCGGGCCGAAGCGGACAAGGCAGCCACGGTGCATCACGGCGACCGAGTCGGCAATCGCCCGGACGATAGCGATGTCGTGGGTGATGAACAGGTAGGAGACCTGCGTGTCCTCCTGCAGTTTCAGCAGTAGCTTCAGGATGCCTTCGGCCACGAGCGGGTCGAGCGCCGATGTCGGCTCGTCGCAGAGGATCAGCTCGGGTTTTGCCGCCAGTGCGCGGGCGATCGCCACGCGCTGCTTCTGCCCGCCGGAAAGCTCGGCCGGGTAGCGGTCGAGGAAGCGCTCGCCCATCTCGATCTGGTCGAGTAGTTCCTTGACGCGCTCGGTCTTCTCCCGGCCGTGCGTGCCGAAATAGAAGGAGAGGGGCCGGCCGACGATGTCGCGCACCGTCTGGCGCGGGTTCATCGCCGTGTCCGCCATCTGGTAGATCATCTGGATGCGGCGCAACTCGTCGCGCGAGCGCCCCTTCAGCGCCGGCGGCAGGGTTTTCCCGCCGAAGCTGGCGCTGCCCTGCATCGGCGGCAACAGGCCGGTGACGACGCGGGCGAGCGTCGACTTGCCCGAGCCGCTTTCGCCGACGACGGCCAGTGTCTGCCCCTTGGGCAGGTGCAGCGAGACGTCGTGCAGCACCTTGAAGCCGCCATACCCGGCGGTGACGTTGTCGATCTTCAGGAGCGTGTCGGACTGGTCCGGGGCTTCGTCGCGGCGGGTTCCGCGGACGTTGACGAGCGCCCGCGTATAGTCCTGCGTCGGGGTCTCGATGATCTGCCGGACCGAGCCGTATTCGACCATCTTGCCGTGCCGGAGCACGAGAATGTCGTCGGTGATCTGGGCAACGACGGCGAGATCGTGGGTGATGTAGATCGCTGCCGTGTTCGTTTCCTCGATCGCGTGCTTGATCGCGGCGAGCACGTCGATCTGCGTCGTCACGTCGAGTGCCGTCGTCGGTTCGTCGAAGACGATCAGTTCGGGATTGGGGCAGAGCGCCATCGCCGTCATGGCGCGCTGCAGCTGACCACCGGAGACCTGGTGCGGGTAGCGCTTTCCAAAGGTCTCGGGATTGGGGAGCCCGAGCACCTTGAAGAGGTAGAGCGCGCGTTTCTCCGCTTCCGCCCGGCTCATGATGCCATGCGACAGGGTGGCCTCGATCACCTGGTCGCCGAGACGGTGCGCCGGGTTGAAGGCGGCCGCCGCGGACTGCGCCACGTAGCAGACCTTGGCACCGCGAATCTGCCGGATGCCGGCGGGGCTGAGCTTGAGGAGGTCCTGGCCGTTCAGCTTCACCTCGCCGCCGGTAATGCGCACGCCGCCGCGGCCATAGGCGAGCGCGGTGAGGCCGATCGTCGACTTGCCGGCGCCGGACTCGCCGATCAGGCCGATCACCTTGCCCTTCTGCACGTCGAAGGAAACGCCCTCGACAAGGGTGACGGTCTTCGGCGGCTCGCCGGGCGGATAGCTTGTGGCCTCGATCTTCAGATTGCGGACGGAAAGCAGGTCAGGCATCGCCGCGTCCTCCCTTCAGGCTGGAGGTTCGCTTCATCAGCCAGTCGACCACGAGGTTGATGCAGATGGTGAGGGAGGCGATCGCAGCACCCGGGATCAGGGCTGCGGAAATGCCGAAGATGATGCCGTCCTTGTTGTCCTTGACCATGCCGCCCCAGTCGGCCGCCGGCGGCTGGATACCGAGGCCGAGGAAGGAAAGGGTCGACAGGAACAGGATCGAGAAGGCGAAGCGCAAGCCGAATTCGGCCAGCAGCGGGGATAGCGTGTTGGGCAGGATCTCGCGGAAGATGATCCAGCCGGTGCCCTCGCCGCGCAGTTTGGCCGCTTCCACGAACTCCATCACCGCCACGTCGAGCGCAACCGCCCGGCCGATGCGGAAGACGCGGGTGGAATCGAGCACGGCCATGACGAGGATGAGGATCCACAGCGACTGCGGCAGCACGGCAAGGACGACGAGGGCAAAGATCAGCGTCGGGATGGCCATCATCAGATCGTTGAAGCGCGAGAACGTCTGGTCGACCAGCCCGCCGGTGACGGCGGCGGTGAAGCTCAGCAGCATGCCGAGCGAGAACGACAGCACCGTCGCCGCGAGCGCCACGAAGATCGTCGTGCGGGCGCCGAAAATCAGCCGCGACAGCAGGTCGCGCCCGAGGTTGTCGGTTCCCAGCAGATATTCGCCGCCCATCGGAGCCCAGATCTCGCCGACGATCTCGCTTTCGCCATGCGGTGCGATCCAGGGGGCAAACAGGGCGCAGAAGAGCGCAATCGCGATGCCGGCAAGCCCGATCCAGGCGCTCAAGGGGATGGATCTCAATCTCATCGCGGGTGCCTCAGTCTCGGATTGGCGATGATCGCGATAATGTCGGCCATCATGTTGAGGAAGATGTAGAGCGCGGCGAAGATCAGGCCGCAGGCCTGTACCACCGGCATGTCGCGCACCGTCACCGCATCGACCATGTACTGGCCCATGCCCGGATAGACGAAAACGACCTCGACCACGACGACACCGACGACGAGATAGGCGAGGTTGAGCGCGATCACGTTGACGACGGGGGCAATCGCGTTGGGGGCGGCGTGCCTGGCGATGATCGTCAGCCCGCGCAAGCCCTTCAATTCTGCCGTTTCGATGTAGGCCGACGACATGACGTTGAGTATGGCCGCGCGGGTCATGCGCATCATGTGGGCCAGCACCACCAGCACCAGCGTTGCCGTCGGCAGCGCGATCGCCGACAGCCGCTCGCCGAGCGTCATCGTGTCGTAGACGGTCGCCGGGAAGGTCGCCACGCCCAGTTGTACGGCGAAGAACAGGATCAGCAGATAGCCGATGAAGAACTCCGGAAGGGAGATGGCGGCGAGCGACACCACGTTGATGATCTTGTCGGGCATACGGTCGCGGAACTGCACCGCCAGCATGCCGAGCGCGACCGCGAGCGGAATCGAGATGATCGCCGCGAAAAAGGCGAGGAAGAGCGAGTTGCCGAGGCGCTTGCCGATCTGCTCGCTGACGGATTGTTTCGAGGCCCAGGACGTGCCGAAATCGCCCTGCAGCGCGCCGCCCAGCCATTGGAAGTAGCGGGTCGTCGCCGACTGGTCGAGGCCGAGTTCCTTGCGGATATTGGCAACCGCCTGCGGGGTTGCCGACTGGCCGAGATAGGTCGTGGCAAAATCGCCGGGCAGCGCCTCGACGCCGCCGAAGATCAACAGCGAAACGGCAAGAAGCAGCGCTAGGCTGAGGCCGAGCCGCTGCAGGATGAGCGCCGCCAGCGGGCTGCGCCGGCTCAAGCGTCCCCAGGGCGAAAGCGTGCCCCGGTCATTGGGTATCCTGGTATGCAAAGTCATCATTCCTGTGCTCGGATCCAAACCCGAAACGCCGGTGGGCTGCGGGTTTTCACCCGCAGCCGCCGTCATCGCAAGGTCCGAACCCGGCTTCGATGTGCCGCCCGCCATCAGGCGTCGAGCCAGACGCGGGTTGCGACATAGCCGTTCGACATGTCGTTGCCGATGTCGTGGACATAGCCCTTCACCTGCTTGGTCGATGCGTTCACGAAGTCGTTGAACATCGGCAGGATCAGGCCACCCTCGTCACGCACCATCATGGCCATGGTGCGATACATCTCCCTGCGCTTGGCCTCGTCGAGTTCCGAGCGGGCCTCGAGCAGGAGCTTGTCGAAGTCGGGCCTGAGGAAGCGGGTGTCATTCCAGTCGGCCGTCGACAGATAAGCGGTCGAGTACATCTGGTCCTGGGTCGGACGGCCACCCCAATAGGAGGTCGAGAACGGCTGGACGTTCCAGACGTTAGACCAATAGCCGTCACCAGGTTCGCGCTTGACCTCGATCTCGATGCCAGCCTTCTTGGCGCTTTCCTGGTAGAGCACGGCCGCGTCCACCGCGCCCGGGAAGGCGACGTCGGAGGTGCGCAGCAGCACCGGCCCGCTGTGGCCGGACTTCTTGTAGTGGAAGGCGGCCTTGTCGGGGTCGTAGGCGCGCTGCTCGATGCCTTCGGGGAACAGCGCATAGGTCTCGTTGATCGGGAAGTCGTTACCGACCTTGCCGTAGCCGCCGAGGATCTTCTGCACCATCGTCTCGCGGTCCATGGCGAGTTTCAGCGCCATGCGCAGGTCGTTGTTGTCGAAGGGCGCGGTGTTGCAGTGCATGATGAAGACGTAGTGGCCGCGGCCCGACGTGTTCAGGATTTCGACGTTCGGCGCCCGCTTCAGAAGGTCGACGGTCTTCGGATCGACGCGGTTGATGTAATGCACCTGGCCCGACGACAGCGCCGCAATGCGGGCGGTGGCGTCGTTCATGGCGATCAACTCGATCGAATCCACGTAGCCGCGGTCCTGCCGCCAGTCGTTGGCATTGCGTTCGAAGGTGGCGCGAACGCCGGGTTCGAAGCTCGTCACCTTGTAGGGGCCGGTGCCGATCATGGCATCCGGGTCGTCGAGACCGCCGTTCGGCTGGATGACCAGGTGGTAATCGGAGAGCAGCAACGGCATGTCGGCGTTGCCTTCCGTCAACACGAGCACCAGCTTGTCGCCGTCGGCCTTGATCTCCTTGATCGACTTCATCACGCCGAGCGCGCCCGATTCCGACTTCTCGTCGGTGTGGCGCTGCAGCGTCTTGACGACGTCGTCGACCGTCAGTTCCTTGCCGTTGTGGAACGTGACGCCCTTGCGAATGTTGAACGTCCAGGTGGCAGCATCAGCGGACGGTTCCCAGGATTCGGCCAGTGCAGGAACCGGAGCGCCGGTGGTCGGATGGGATTCGACCAGCATGTCGCCCCAGTTGCGCCCGGCGACGAAGGTGAACTGCGAGAGCGACTTTCCTGGATCCTTCGAATCGGTAGCCGCTGCGCCCTCAAGACCGAGCTTGAGATGACCGCCGCGCTTTGGCTCCTGCGCCTTCGCAGCGGTATCGAACATCGTGCCGGCGGCGGCCAGCGTGATGCCGAACGCGGCGGCGCGGCCCATGAACTCGCGGCGGTTCATTTTGCCGAGCATCACCTGCTGTGTGAGATAATCCTTATAGTCCGTCATTTGCCTGTTCCCTCTGGCTTGGCCGACTTTGCGGCCTTATTGTTTTGTTTGGCAGAAAGTCCGGTGTCGGCGAGCGACATCCGATGGCGGTGGCGCCTTCGGCGCCCGATTGATTTGTTGGTCTCCTCTCATCTCCGGCGCCGCAGTGGACGCCACTCTGGTTAACGCAAGATTAATGCATGTGAACGGAATGTAACGCTCAAAATCGTCTCTTCTGGCCCACAGCCATCCCTGGACCTCGCAGCCGGCCTTGCTCCCCCGGCCGACCTAACGGCCCTTCCACACCGGATCACGCTTTTCTGCGAAGGCACGCGCACCCTCCAACTGGTCTTCGCTCGAATAGAGGATATCCACCGTCTTGAACTGCCGGCGGGTGATCTTGTTCATCGTCGTCTGGAATGTCTCGCCCTCCGCGGCGCGGACCACTTCCTTGATCGCGGCATAGACGAGCGGTGGCCCGCTTTCGAGCAGGCGCGCCAGATCCCAGGCCCGGTCGAGCAACTGACCGGCCGGCAGGATCTCGTTGACGAAGCCCCAGCGGTGTGCCTCTTGAACGTCGAGCCAGCGCCCGGTCAGCAGCATGTCCATGGCGATGTGATAGGGGATGCGCTTGGGCAGCTTGATCGAGGCAGCGTCCGCAACGGTGCCCGATCGGATCTCGGGAAGCGCGAAGGTGGCGTGCTCGGCTGCCAGGATCAAATCTGTCGACAGCGCGATTTCCAGACCGCCGCCGCAGCAGATGCCGTTGACGGCGGCGATGATCGGCTTGTTCAGGTCGCGCAGCTCCTGCATCCCGCCGAAACCGCCGACACCATAATCGCCATCGACCGCGTCACCGGCGGCCGCCGCCTTCAGGTCCCATCCGGGGCAGAAGAATTTTTCGCCCGCACCGGTGACGATCGCCACCCGCAGGCTGTCATCGTCGCGGAAGTCGCGGAAGACTTCGCCCATCAGGCGGCTGGTCGCCAGGTCGATGGCGTTCGCCTTCGGTCGGTCGATGGTGACTTCCAGGATGCCGCCTTCGCGGCGCTTGCGTATCGGTCCGGTCATGGGCTCACTTCCTCAGACGGATCAGGGCATCGGCGGCGACGACGCCGTGGCCGCGCGGAAGCACCATGATAGGATTGATATCGAGTTCATCGACGATTGAAGCGTTTGAAACGACATACGATGCCGCCGATGCGACGGCGGCGACCAGCGCATCGACGTCCCCGGCAGGCGTGCCGCGATAGCCCGACAGCAGTTTTGCGATCTTCAGGCCGGAGATGGCTTGGCGGATCGCGGCCTCGTCGGTCGGCAGCGTCAGGATTGCCGAATCCTCCAGGAGTTCCACCAGGATACCACCGGCACCGATGGTCAGGACGGGGCCGGCGACCGGGTCGCGCATGGCGCCGACGATGAGTTCCGCCACTGGCTTGCCGACCATTTTCTCGACGAGATAGCCGGAGGCGACGCCGGCCATGGCCCTGGCCGCTTCCAGCACGGCTTCGCGAGACTGCAGGTTCAGTTTCACCGCCCCGGCTTCCGTCTTGTGGGCGACGCCGAGCCCCTTCAGGACGACCGGGAAGCCGAGCGCTACGGCAACCTCTGCCGCTTGGTCGGCAGTTTCCACGGCGCGGCCTTCGGGAACAGGGAGGCCGTGGGCGGCCAGCGCCTGCTTCGCCTCGTGCTCGGTGAGCGTGACAGGTTCGCCGTCGGCGGCCGTTACCGTGAGCAGCGAAGCGGGCAGGGGCTTTTCCCAGGTCGCGCCGATGGTCGCCGCGGTTTCCGCGGCGGCCAGCGCCTCCTCGATGCCCATGAACGGCACGATGCCGTTCTCCATCAGCATCAGCGCGGTTTCTTCCGGCATGTTCTCGCCCATGCTGGCGACGATGCCGGCGACGGCCCCCGTCGCCTTCGAGGCGTCGATGACGGCGTGGCAGGTCGTCACCCAGTCGGCGGCATCGCAGCGGTCCTGACGCGGAAAGTCGAGCACGATCAGGTTCAGCGCATAGCCGCCCTGCATCATCGCCGTGAAGGCGGTGGTCTGCTTGTCGCGATTGCCCCAGACGAAGGTGTGGTAATCGAGCGGGTTGGCGATCGTCACCATCTGCCCGAGTGCTTCGCGCAGGGGTTGGCGCTGTTCTTCGCGGAGGTCTCGGTAGACGGTCTTCCGCTTGACGCCGGCATCGGCCATCAGCGAGGCCTCGCCGCCGGAACAACTCATCGAGGAGATGTCGAAGCTCGCGAGCGGACCGTGCAGGTGCAGGAGCTTCAGAGTCTCCAGCAGTTCGGGAAGCGTTTGGACACGGCCGATGCCGAGGCGGGCGAGCAGGGCGGAGGAGACGGCGTCATTGCCGGCCAGCGAGGCTGTGTGCGACACCGTCGCCAGTTGCGCCTGCTCGGATTTTCCGACCTTGAGGGTCACCACCGGCTTCTTCAGTTCGCGGGCGCGGCGGCCAAGCCGCTCGAGCGATTCGATGCTGTCGAAGCCCTCGATGTGCAGGCCGACGGCGGTAACGCGCGGATCCTCGAGCACGGCGCAGGCGAGATCGCAAAGCCCGGTCTGGGCCTGGTTGCCGGCCGTCAGGATATAGGCGAGCGGCAGGCCGCGCATCTGCATGGAGACGTTGCAGGCGATATTGGAAGACTGGGTAAGGACTGCCACGCCCTTTTCGACGCGCACCATACCGTGCTGATCGGGCCAGAGCAGGGCGCCGTCCAGCATGTTGATGAAGCCGTAGCAGTTCGGCCCGAGGATCGGCATGTCGCCGGCCGCGGCGACCAGCGCCTTCTGCAGGTCGTCGCCGTCGGCAAGCTCGGTCACGGCTTCGCGAAACCCCGAGGCATAACAGACCGCGCCGCCGGCACCGCGGGCGGCAAGGTCGCGGATGATCTCGATGGTGAGCTGGCGATTGACGCCGACGAAGGAGGCGTCCGGCGCGCCGGGAAGGTCTGCGACGGAACGATAGCACTTGCGGCCGCGGATTTCGTCCTTGCTCGGGTGCACCGGCCAGATGTCGCCGGTAAAGCCCATCTTGTCGCACTGTTCGACGACGCGGCCCGCCTCCTTGCCGCCGAACACGGCGATGGAGCGGGGGCGGATAAGGCGGTCCAGGGAACGGGTCATGTCAGCACTCACGCTCCCAGCGGCCGCAGCAGTTCGCGGCTGATGATGTGTCGCTGGATTTCCGAGGTGCCGTCCCAGATGCGTTCGACGCGGGCGTCGCGCCAGAAGCGGGCAAGCGGCAGGTCGTCCATCAGCCCCATGCCGCCGTAGATCTGGATTGCCTCGTCGGTGACGCGGGCGAGCATTTCGGTGGCATAGACCTTGGCCGAGGCGATCTCGCGGTTCGCCGGCAGGCCCTGGTCGAGGCGCCAGGCGGCCGACAGCGTCAGAAGGTCCGCGGCGTCGATCTCTGTGATCATGTCGGCGAGCTTGAAGGAGACGCCCTGGTTGGCGCCGATCGGCTTGCCGAACTGCTTTCGCTCGGCCGCATAGGAAAGGGCATAGTCGAAGGCGCGGCGTGCCCGGCCGACGGAGGTGGCGGCGACCGTCAGGCGGGTCGCGTACAGCCAGTCGTTTGCGACGTCGAAGCCGCGGTGGACTTCACCGAGGATCTGCGAGGACGGCAGGCGGCAGTCGTCGAAGGTGAGGATGCAGTTCTTGTAGCCGCGGTGGGAGACAGAGTTGTAGCCGTCGCGGATCTCGAAGCCGGGCGTGCCACGGTCGACGAGGAAGCAGGTGATCTTCTTCTTCGGGCCGCGCGGCGTGTCCTCTTCGCCGGTGGCGATGAAAACGATGACGAAATCGGCGATATTGGCATGAGAGATAAAGTGCTTTGTGCCGTTGACGATCCAGTCGTCGCCGTCCTTTCGGGCAAAGCACTTCATGCCGCGCACGTCGGAGCCGGCGTCCGGTTCGGTCATGGCAAGCGCGTCGAACTTGTCGCCGCGCACGGCCGGCAGCAGGTACTTTTCGCGCTGCTCGGCGTTGCAGCCCATCAGGATGCCGGAGGGGCGGCCGAAGAACACCGTCAGCGCCATCGAACCGCGGCCGAGCTCGCGCTCGACCAGGGTGAAGGAGGTGTGGTCGAGCCCGGCGCCGCCGACCTCTTCGGGGAAGTTACAGCCGAAGAAGCCGATTTCCTTGCACTTGCGGGCGATTTCCTGGCCCAGCTCGGGCGGCACGAAGCCGGTGCGCTCGACCTCGTTCTCATGCGGATAGATCTCGGTTTCGACGAACGTGCGGACCGTGTCGACGATCATCTGCTGTTCGTCTGTGAGTGCGAAATTCATGGTGTTCTCCCTCGTGTTCCTTTGCGCGCCGCTTTCCCGTCACCCCAGCCTTTTCCCCGCAAGCGGGGAGAGAACCGGGTCAGCGCTCGTCTGATTCGTCTTCCTCAAAACGAATTTCTGGCGGTTGCGGCTTGTCGCTTCTCCCCGTCCACGGGGAGAAGGTCGCGGCAGCGGGATGAGGGGCAATCGCCCCCGCCATCCCCGTTCCTATCGCTTCTGACCCACATGACGCCCGGCGCCGTCCGGCACCGGCAGCCCTGCATGCGCCCGGGTCAGCACGGCCAGCTTGTCGAGCACCTTGCCGGGCGCGGGCACGGCCTTGCCGGCCTTGGAGTCGACGTGCAGCATCATCTGCTCGGCGGTGGCGACCGGCTCGTTCGTCTCGGCGTTGTAGATCGTCGAGAAGAACTGCAGGCGCTTGTCGTCGGACGACAGGATCTGGCAGGTCGTGTAGAGCGCGTCGCCGAGCTTGGCCTCGCCGAGGTGGCGGATATGGGTCTCGACGGTGTAGTAGCTGTGGCCGTTGCGGACATAGTCCAGATCGACGCCGATGAGGCGCAAGACGCCGTCGGAGGTGTCGCCGAACACCTGCAGGTAGCGGTGCTCGGTCATGTGGCCGTTGTAGTCGACCCAGGCGGGGTTCACTTTGGTGTCGAGGACATGCAGCGGCTCGACCTTGCCTAGATCGACCTCCGGCTTCTTCGCATTGGCCCAGAGATGGTCCTCGAACTCGGCGAGCAGCTTGCCTGCGCCCCAGCCGCGGCCGTCGTCGCCGGCCTTCAGCGCATGCATGATGCCGACGAGGTTCTGGTCGCGAATGCGCTCCAGCTCGCGGATGCCGCGGGCGCCGGACTGGGCGTCGGACTGGTTGGCGATCTTGTCGACCAGTTCGTCGGTGAGGTCGACGACGTCCGTCAGCTTCGTCCAGGGCCAGGAGAGGCAGGGGCCAAACTGAGCGATGAAGTGGCGCATGCCGGCCTCGCCGCCGGCGATGCGGTAGGTCTCGAACATGCCCATCTGGGCCCAGCGCATGCCGAACGAATAGCGGATCACGTCGTCGAGCGTCTCGGTGTCGCAGATGTCATCCTTGATCAGCCACAGACCCTCGCGCCAGACAGCTTCGAGCAGGCGGTCGCCGACGAAGGCCTCGATCTCCTTGTTGATGATCACACCCTTCATGCCGATTGTGGCGAGCTTCGCCTTGGCGGCCTCGAGCACGGCCCGGTCGGTCTTCTGGCCGCCGACCAGCTCGGCGAGCGGCAGCAGGTAGACGGGGTTGTAGGGGTGAGCGACGAACATCCGCTCGGGATGCTTCATGTCGCGCTGCAGGTCGGTCGGCATCAGGCCCGAGGTCGACGAACCGATCAGCGCCTGGGGGTCGGCGGCCGCGTCGATCTGGGTGATGACGCCGCGCTTCAGCTCCAGCCGCTCCGGCACGCTTTCCTGAATCCAGTCAGCGCCTTGCACGGCTTCCTCGATGCTCTTGCAGAAGGTCAGTTTCCCCTTCGGCGGCAGCGGCGCCATGGTCAGCATGCCATAGGCGCGCTCGGCGTTCGCCATCACCTCGCCGATGATGCGCTCCGCTTCGGGGTGCGGGTCGAAGATGTTGACGTCGATGCCGGCGAGCGCGAACCGCGCCGCCCAGGCGCCGCCGATGACGCCGCCGCCGATGCAGGCTGCCTTGTTGATCTTGGTCATGTGGTCGTTCCCATCGTGTCAGTTGTTCTTATTCGAAAAATTGCCCCTCGCCCTAGCCCTCTCCCCGCGGGCGGGGAGAGGGGACGAATCTGCCGCTGCCGCTCGGTCCCCAATTCTGCGGGAAAGGCGCTGCGGGTCCCTTCCCCCCGCTCACGGGGAGAAGGTACCGGCAGGCGGATGAGGGCACTCCTCAAGCGCTTCTCAGCGCTTCGTCAGCTTCAGCTTCTCGCGCACCTCGGCCGGGCCGATGACGCGGGCGCCCATGTTCTCGATGACGCTCACGGCCTTCTCGACGAGCTGGCCGTTGGTCGCGAACTGGCCCTTGCCGATGTAGAGGTTGTCCTCCAGCCCGACGCGGACATTGCCGCCGGCGAGCACGGCGGCGGCGGGGTAGGCCAGCGCGTTGCGGCCGATCGAGAACGCCGAGAATGTCCAGTTCGACGGCACGTTGTTGACCATCGCCATGTAGGTGTTGAGATCGTCCGGCGCCCCCCAGGGGATGCCCATGCAGAGCTGGATGAGCACCGGGTCCTCGATCAGGCCTTCCTCGACGAGCTGCTTGGCGAACCAGAGATGGCCGGTATCGAAGGCCTCGATTTCGGGGCGCACGCCCAGATCGGTCATCTGCTTGGCCATGGCGCGCAGCATCGACGGCGTGTTGGTCATCACGTAGTCGCCGAGCGAGAAGTTCATCGTGCCGCAGTCGAGCGTGCAGATTTCCGGCAGGCATTCGGCGACGTGGGAGACGCGCTCGGTGGCGCCGACCATGTCGGTGCCCTTTTCCTTCAGCGGCAGCGGGCTTTCGACGTCGCCGAAGATCATGTCGCCACCCATGCCGGCGGTCAGGTTCAGCACGATATCGACTTCTGCCTGGCGGATGCGGTCGGTGACTTCCCTGTAGAGGTCGTTGCGACGGCTCGGTGCGCCGGTTTCCGGGTCGCGGACGTGGCAGTGGACGATGGCCGCGCCGGCCTTGGCGGCTTCGACCGCGGCCTCGGCGATCTGTTTCGGCGTGATCGGCACGTGCTTCGATTTTCCGACCGTGTCGCCCGAGCCGGTGACGGCGCAGGTGATGAAGACGTCGCGATTCATGGCGAGGGGCATTTCATTTCTCCCAAATTTCCTCCCGCCCATTACGGGTCAAGGAGACCGGTCATGCTTTCCAATATCGGTGGCATCCTTTACACATTAGGAGATTTGGGGGAGATTGCACAATTGCTTGATCCATCGCATGAGACGCTCGACCTGGACATTCTGGTGCTGCCGGAAACGAACCTGATCCTCGTCGCCTCGCTGATCGAGCCGCTTCGCGCGGCAAACCGCATCTCGGGTCAGGAACTCTATCGCTGGCGGATCTTCTCCCCGGACGGTGCGGCAATCGAGACACGAAGCCGCATTCCGGTTCCCGTCGATGGCCCGTTTCGGCCGAAGGAGGAGACGGCCCCGCTGTTCATCCTGTCGAGTTACCAGTGGCAGATGAGCGCGACACCCGCGTTGCGCATGCAATTGTCGAGAACCGCCCGTTACCGCACGATGATGGCCGGCATCGAGTCCGGCAGTTGGCTGTTGGCGGAGGCGAGCCTGCTCGATGGATATTCGGTGACCATCCACTGGGAGGACATGGAGGACTTCGCCGCCGCCTATCCGCAAATCGCCGTGCTCAGGCAGCGCTATGTCATCGACGGCAAGCGCATCACCACCGGCGGCTCGCTGCCGACGCTGGACCTGATGCTGGAGATCATCCGCCGAAGGCAGGGCTATTCTCTAGCGCTCGAGGTGTCGCGCCTGTTCATCTATGAGCACGAGCGCACCGGCGGGCTCTTGCAGGTGCCGGCGCTCGGCAACATGCGGGTTGCCGACCAGCGGGTCAGCCAGGCGGTGCGGCTGATGGAGGAGACGGTGGCGACGCCGATGCCGCTGACGCGGCTGGCCCGCCGCATCGGGATCAGCGCGCGCCACCTGCAGGATCTCTTTCATGAGACGATGGCGGTCGCGCCCCACCAGCACTATCTCGCCCTGCGGCTCAATGCGGCGCGACGCAAGGTGATCGAGACCAAGCTCGAATTCGCCGACATCGCCGCTGCGACCGGGTTCAATTCCTCCTCCGCTTTCTCGCGCAGCTACCGCGCCCACTACCACGAAAGCCCGACGGAGACGCGCCGCAGGTTGCGGACGGCGGGGAAGGGGTGAAGTTCATTCGCCCTACCGGCTCGGCGTTGTCCGGCACAAAATCCGCTCTGGTCACGCAGAAAAATCTGTCGGGAACCTTTTGCGCCGATCCGCATCCAATGCGTGCCAGCAGCCCGAACGTGAATGCTGCGGCACGACGCGATCACGGCCTCAAAGGAGAAAGATCATGCTGAAACGACTTCTCGCCGCAACCTTCCTGGCAACGGCCCTTGGCGGCGTTGCGTTTGCGGCCGATGCCAAGCCGAGCGATCCCCAGATCGCCCACATTGCCTATACGGCCGGGAGCATCGATGTCGAGGCCGCCCAGCAGGCGCTGAAAAAGAGCAAGAACGCCGACGTGCTGGAGTTCGCAAAGACGATGGAGCGAGATCACAAGGCCGTCAACGACCAGGCGCTGGCGCTCGTCAAGAAGCTCAATGTCACGCCGGAGGACAACGCCATCAGCAAGTCGCTCGCCACCGGTGCCGAGAAGGAACGCGCGACACTCGCATCGTTGGATGGGGCTGCCTTCGACAAGGCCTATATTGCCAATGAGGTGGCCTACCACAAGGCGGTCAACAGCGCCTTGGCCGACACCTTGATCCCTTCTGCCCAGAACGCAGAACTCAAGGCCTTGCTCGAGACTGGGTTGACGCTCTTCCAGCAGCATCAGGCGCATGCCGAGCATCTCGCCGCGACGATCGACTAAGGTGTACCGATGGATACCACCCTCAATAGGGGAGCTATCGCCGGCGCGCTGATGGCTCTGTTCTTCGTTCCGGTGTCGCCTGCGGCAGCCGCAGAACACCAGATCACGATTGCCGGGATGAAGTTCATCCCGGCGTCGGTGGCGTTGAAAGCGGGTGATGTGGTCGTGTGGAAGAATGATGATATGTTTCGACATACGGCCACCGCACGCGGCGGCAGTTTTGACGTCGATCTGCCGCCGAAAGCGGAAAAGCGCGTGAAGATCACCGCGGCCGGCGCAGTCGATTACTACTGCCGCTTCCATCCCGCAATGAAGGGAAAGCTGGAGGTCGAACCGTGACGGTGGATTTTCGCAACAGACGAGCGGAGAGTCACCCATGACCGGGATGCCCATGGGTATCGAACAGCGGCAGGCGGATATCGCTGGTGCTTCCGATGCCGAGCTTGTCGACCTTGCCAGAGCGGACGAGGAGGCGGCCATCCGCGCCCTCGTCCAGCGTCACAATCGCCGCCTGTTCCGCGTGGCGCGCGCGATCGTCCGCAATGATGCGGAGGCGGAGGATGTCGTCCAGGCGGCCTATGTACAGGCGTTCACCCATCTGGACGCCTTTCGCCGGGAGGCGCAGTTTTCGACGTGGCTGACGCGGATCGCAGTCAACGAAGCGCTCGGTCGCGTCCGTCGCCGCAGAACCACCACGGGGCTTGAGGAACTTGAGATGCAACGCAGCGGTTCGGGTGGCGGTGAGATCTTGCGCTTTCCGACCTCTCCCTGGACAAGCGATCCGGAGACCGAGCTTTCGCGCAGCCAGGCCCGGTTTCTGCTGGAGCGTGCGGTCGACAACCTGCCCTCCGAGTTCCGGGCAGTCTTTATCCTGCGGGATGTCGAGGGGATGAGCACGGACGAGACGGCGTCGCACCTCAATCTCCGCAGCGCAACCGTCAAGACTCGCCTGCATCGGGCGCGCAAGCTGATGCGCACATCCATCGAACGGCAGCTTGCGGGATCGCTTTCCGCCCTGTTTCCCTTCGACGGTGCGCGCTGCGCGTCAATGGCGGACCGGGTGGTGCAGGTGCTGAAGGCGGGGAGGGCGACCGCGGACCATTGAGCCGCGAACGTCTCTCCGCCACTGCCCCGGTTTCCCTTGATCATCCGGTCATCCGGTCGTGGCGGCTCTCGACATCGCGCTCCGCCCAAGGCAAACTCGGCGGTACGGTAAGATGAGCGCGCTGATCGCAGCATCGTGCGCGCATCCGCTACGGTGCCGGGCAGCCGAGGAGTGCCGCATGCGCCACCGCGCGACGATCCGCTTCGCCCTTGCCAGCCTCGCGCTCCTGCTGGCGGCCTATCTGCTCGTCAGCTATTTCCTCTTGCCGGAGATCTGGATTTTTCGTGATTCCGGGCGGATCGGCAGCCTGAGCAGCATGGTCACGACGACCGCCGACGACATTCCCGGCGATCCCATCAATGTCGGCCTCGTCGGCTCCAAGGAGGAGGTGATCCGTGCCTTCGCGGCGACCGGCTGGGACCCGGCCGACAAGATCACTCTGCGTTCCTCGGTCGATATCGGGTTGAGTGTGGTGCTCGATCGCCCCGACCTCGACGCGCCGGTCAGCCCGCTCTTCTTCGAGGGGCGACAGCAGGACCTTGCCTTCGAGAAGTCGGTCGGACGCAGTGCCGACGAACGCAACCATGTCCGCTTCTGGCGGACCGAACGCGCCGGCACCGACGGTCGGCCGCTCTGGCTGGGTTCGGCAAGCTTCGATCGCGGGGTGGGCCTCAGCCGCGATACCGGCCAGATCACCCACCACATCGGACCCGACGTCGACGCGGAGCGTAACCTCGTCATCGACGACCTGCGGAAAGCCGGACAACTATCCTCGACATACGAGATTCCCGGCATCGGTGCGACCAGGAATGGCCGCAACGGTGGAGGCGATCCCTACTTTACGGACGGGAAGGCCCTTGTCGGCGTGCTACTGTCCCCGCCCGGCCAATAATGCGCTTTGCTCCGCTTTTGTCGCGGAACGTGCCGGCGATGGCGAAGCGTTGCGGGCGGAACGCCTTGCCCGTTCCGGGGCCGTGGCCGAACTGACCTCGCTGATCAGTTTTCGCCGGAGGGCGGAAACGTAGTCGTTCGCCGTATCCGGCTCGATGACAAATGCACCCTTGCCGCCGATCACATGGTCTTTGAAATAGCCGACCAGAGGGTAGGGTACGCCATACCGGATTTGCGGAACAACGATTGCGTTGATCGTGTAGCCGCGGGCAAGAGCCCGCGCGCGGCTTGCCCACAGCGGCGCGCCGTCATTGTTCGTTCCATTGGACGAGATATCGATAATCCTTGCCAGGGCGGCGCCGCGATACTGGTCCAGAAGGTCGCTCCCGGCGTCGATGGCATCGGATATGGAAGTCGCGCAGTATCCGGAGCAGTCGTCGCCGTCGCTTGCGAGCCGGTGTATTGCCCCTGCGACTGCAAGTGCGTCCGCCATGCCGCAAACCCGCGTCCACGGCAGGACCGATCTCGTCCGGCCGCGGCTCGCCCACTCGATGTAGGTGACGGCTATGCAGCCGTTCAGGCCTTGCGAAATGGCCGCGATGACGGCCGGCTCGGCAATCGCCTTCGCATGACCATCGCGTTGCAGCTTTGCAGTTGTTCTGTCGACGGAGGCCGAAATATCGACGGCAAACACAATGGCGGCGTCGACGTCGGCGGCATGGGCCGGAACCTCGACGATGACCATGAAAAGGAACCACAGGAACAGCGTGGGCACGGCGTCCCCCATCCGCGTTCGCAAGGTCCCAATATACGCGCCTGCAGGAGGAGGGCCAAGCGTTGACGAGGGGCCTCCAACCTTAGGTCTGGCCGGACGTATCTCTCCCGGCCGCCTCGCAGCAAACCGCGGGGTGGAAAGAAGACCGGGAAGAATTGCTGCCCCTGGCGCTCAGTCGTTGATGACCAACAGATCGGTGGCGGTGAACCGCAGGGTGACGGTTTCGCCGACGGCGGGCGGAACGAGGCCGGGGCTGTTGAACATGTCGAAGGAGATGACGCTTTGGCCGACCCGCATGCGGGTGCGCACGACCGAGCCGAGGAAGTTGCTGCTGACGACCTCTCCGGTCAGGGCCGTGTCGCCCTTGGCGCCCTCCGCGATCGAACCGGCTTCGGGGCGGAGTGCCAGCGAGACCGTGTCGCCGGCCTTCACCGCGCCGAGCGGCTCGCGCAGGGTGACACCCTGGTCGCCGATGGAAACGCGATTGGTCGCCGGATCGATCACCTTTGCCTCGATGAGGTTCAACGTGCCGACGAAAGAGGCGACAAAACGGGTGGACGGGCGGTTGTAGATTTCCGCCGGCGTGCCAATCTGGTCGGCGCTGCCGGCATTCATCACGACGATGCGGTCGGAGATCGACAGCGCCTCTTCCTGGTCGTGGGTGACGAAAACCGTGGTGATGCCGAGCTGCTGCTGGATCATGCGGATTTCCTCGCGCAGCGACACGCGGATCTTGGCATCGAGGGCCGATAGCGGCTCATCGAGCAGCAGCACCTGCGGTTTCGGCGCAAGCGCGCGGGCCAGCGCCACGCGCTGCTGCTGGCCGCCGGAGAGCTGGTAGGGGAATCGGTCGGCGAGGTGCTCGAGCTTGATGAGGCCGAGCATCTCCTTGACGCGCGCGCCGATTTCCTCCTTCGGCCGGCCGGCCACCTTCAGGCCGAAGGCCACGTTGTCGAAGACGTTCATGTTCGGGAAGAGCGCATAGGCCTGGAACACCATGCCGATGTTGCGCTGGTTCGGCTTCAGGTTGCCCTGGTCCTTGTTGTCGATGACGATGCTGCCGCCGGTCGGCACCTCGAAGCCGGCGATCATCCGCAGGATCGTGGTCTTGCCGCAGCCGGACGGGCCGAGAAAGGAGACGAACTCGCCCCTGTCGATGGTCATGTTGAAGTCGTGGACCACCTTCACCGGACCGAAGGATTTCTGAATGTTCGTAAGAGTCAGGAATGCCATTTATACGTCCTCAGGCCGGGCGCCGGGTGGATTTCTGGAAGCGGGAGACAAGCTGGATCAGCGCAAGGCAGCCCCAGGTGATGGCGAACGCAATGACCGACAGGGCAAAGGGTTCGTAGGGCTTGTTGGCGCCGATGCGCTGCAGGTAGGGACCGAATGCGGGTCGGTCGAGCAGGGCCGCCAGCGTGAATTCGCCGATGACGATTGCAAAGGTGAGGAAGGCGCCGGACAGCACCGCCGGGATGACGTTCGGCAGGATGATGCGGCTCAGAATGATCGTCCAGCCGGCGCCGAGGCTCTGCGCGGCTTCGGTGAGCGTCGCGACGTCGATGGTGCGCAGTCCCGTATCGACGGCGCGATACATGTAGGGCAGGGCGAGAATGGTGTAGCCGAAGGCAAGCAGCAGGTTGGTGCCGAAAATCGAGCCGGTCAGCGGCAGCCAGCTCGACGTGTTGTAGAGGCGGATATAGCCGAAGACGATGACGATCGCGGGGATCACCAACGGCAGCAGCGTCAGGAATTCGACATAGGGGCGGGCCCAAGGCATCTTGAGCCGGACCCAGAACGCGGTCGGCACGACGATCAGAATGCCGATTGCGATCGTCACCAGTGCCATGACCACGGAAAAGCTGAACGTCGCCTGGAATTCCGGGTCGGCCAGGACGCGGACATAGGCGTCAAGGCTGTAGACGCCGCGTCGGGCCCGCAGCGAGAATTCGAACAAGCCACCGAGCGGTACGAAGAAGTACAGCAGGCCGACAATCAGAGCCGCCCAGCCGGCGATGCGCGCCCAGATATTCATTTCAGCCACCTTTCGGCACGGACGCGCAGCCAGATGTAAAGGACGTTGGCGACCGCCGTGATGACGATCATGCCGAAGGCCATTGCGTAACCGAGATTCGGGTTGCCGAGCACGTCGCCGCGGATCTGTGCGAAAAGCTGGATCGGCACGATGTTGAGGCTGGAGCCCGTCAGCGCGATCGCGGTGGCGACGGCGCCGAACGCATTGGCAAACAACAGCGCGAAGGTGCCGAGCAGCGAGGGAAACAGGATCGGCAGCGCGACCATGCGCCAGTATTGCAGGACGCTTGCACCGAGAACCTGGGCGGCCTCGCGCCACTCACGGCGAAGCCCCTCCAGCGCCGGCGCGATGATCAGGATCATCAGCGGGATCTGGAAGAAGAGGTAGGTGACCGTCAGCCCCCAGAAACTGAGGATGTTAAAGCCAAGATCACGCTGGAGCACGATGCCGAAATTGTTGCGCAGGAACACGGTGACGAGACCGACGGGGCCGAAAGTGGCGAGAAAGGCGAAGGCGAGCGGCACGCCGGCGAAATTCGACGCCACCCCGGAAAAGGTCATAAGCGGGGACTTGATCCAGCGCGGGACGGCCTCGAAGACCACCGCCGCGGCCATCGCAAAGCCGATCAGGCTGCCAAGCGCGGCCGAGGCAACGGAAATCTTGATGGAAATCCAGTAGCTCGACGGAATCGTGCCGGTGTTCAGGTCGATGATGTTCTGCAGCGTGAAACTGCCGTCACGCGTCTGGAACGCGCCGATGACGATGTGCATCGTCGGCAACACCAGGAACATCACAACGAAGATCACGAAGGGCATCAGGCCCAACCATGTAAGCGGCATCTGCGGCCGTCGCGTCTGTGGAGCTCGGTTCATGGGTCCTGGATCGTTGCGGAGGTGCCGGGTTCGACTTTGGCTAAATTAAGGCATCGACAAGATATGGCAAGCCCCGGCGCCGAGTGCGTCGGGCCGGGGCTTGCCGTCATCCATTCGCCTTACTGCACGTTGGCGCCGACGACGCTGTCCCAGCCGCCGGTGACAGCGGCCTTGTTGGCGTTCTGCTCTTCCACGGTCGGGAAGACGGCCGCTTCATAGCTTGCTGCCGGCGGCAGGGCATCGATCAGCTCCTGCGGGATCTTGCCGGCCTTGGCCATGGCGTTGAAGCGAGCCGGGTGGCAATAGCCCTTCAGCCACAGGTTCTGGCCTTCATCCGAATACAGGTGTTCCATCCACAGCTTGGCAGCGTTCGGATGCGGGGCGTAGGCGGAAATGCCCTGGACGTAGACGCCGGCAAGGACGCCGGTCTTCGGAACGACGACTTCGACCGGCGGGTTGTCCTTCAGTTCGTCGCGCCAGGCCAGCGCGTTGTAGTCCCAGGCGATCGCGATCGGGGTTGCGCCCTGGGCGATGGTGCCAGCCTTGGCGATAACCGGAACGAAATTGCCGGCCTTGTTGAGCTCGGCAAAATATTCAAGACCGGCCTTGCCGGATTCCTCGCCCGGCTTGGCGCCCTTTGACAGGCCGGCGGCGAGCACGCCGAGAATGGCCTGGTTCGAGGCGCGGGGGTCGCCGGCGAGGGCGACCTGGCCCGCATATTCCGGCTTGAGCAGGTCTGCCCAGTCGGTCGGCGTGTTCTGCACGAGGTCCTTGTTCACGATGAACGACAGAACGCCGTAGTAGTCGCCGTACCAGTAGCCCTCGGGATCCTTGATGGCATCCGGAATTTCATCCCAGGTGGAGACCTTGTATGGCTGCAGCAGGCCTTCGGCCTTTGTCTGCGGGCCGAAAGCGAGGCCAACGTCGATGACGTCAGGCGCCTGCGGGCCCTTGTTGTCCTTGTTGGCCTTGATGGCCTCGACCTCGTCGGCCGAACCGGCATCCGGGTTCAGTTCGTTGACCTGGATTTCCGGGTACTTGGCCTTGAAGCTGGCGATGACATCGCCATAACCGCACCAGCTGTGCGGCAGGGCGATCGTGGTCAGCATGCCTTCCTTCTTCGCCGCTTCGATCAGTTCGGCGCTCGGTTCAGCGACGGCAACTGCGGTTGAGGCAACCAAGATTGCCGTGGAAAGCGAAAGCAGTCGGCGGGTATATGACATCACGGGTGTTCTCCTTTTGTGTGTCAGTCAACTTCGGCGAAGCTGATACTGGTGCGGCATGAAGCTTATGTGACAATATTTAAACGGCTTTTTCCGACATTTTCGGACATATTGGCTGACTGAATGACGGTTTTTATCTTGGTTTGCGAAAGAGACGGCTGGCCTCAAACAATTCTTCCAGCGACTTCATTCTCTCGCGCGTTTCTCCCCAGTTTGCGCTCTGCACCGCCTCGATCAGCGCTTCGACGACGAACAGCGTGACGACGGAGGAGTCCCACGCCGACGGTGCCTCGATGTGGATCCGGAAGATTCTTGCGGCCAGCTTGGCGATCGGAGACGCCCACTGGTCGGTGAACAGCACGATTTCGACACCGCGTTCGCGGGCGATCCGGGCGAAGGTCTCCATCTCCTGCTCATAGCGGCGGATGTCGAAGATGACGATGACGTCGCCGGCCTTCATGTTGAGCACGTAGTGCGGCCAGGAACTGGGATTGGAGGCGAGTTGAGTGACGTTCGGCCGAATCACCTGGAGGTGGGTGAAAAGATAGTCGGCCAGCGCCTTGGTGATGCGCCCGCCGACGACGTAGACGTTGCGCTTGCGGTCGGCGATCAGCGTCGCCGCGCCGTCGAAGTCCTCGATCTCGACCTGCGACAGCGTCTGGCGCAGGTTGTTCATGATCGCGTCGGCGAAGCGGTTGAGAATGTGCGTTCCCGGCGCGTTGGCCGCCCATCGGTCATGCTTGGCAATGGGGTTCGAGAGCGTCGCCTCGAGTTCGTGATGCAGGTGCGACTGGAAATCAGGAAAGCCGCGATAGCCGAGCTTTTGCACCATGCGCGCAACGGTCGGCGTCGATACGCCGGCATTCTCCGCGACGGTCGTGATGCTGCCGAGGCCGGACACCGGATAGTTTTCCAGAAGCGACGCCGCCAACTGCTTTTCGGCGCGCGTCAGCGCGTCGAAATGGGCGTTGATCACGTCCGACACCGTCATGGATGCCTGATTCAGCGTCATTCATTCCCCTGTCCGCCGCTCTCTGTCGGCTTTGAACAAAATTAAACATCGCTGTCACATTTCGAGTCAAATGAATTTTTGAAGAGGTTTCTTCATCGCCTACTTGACATGTGGAAATCGGTGAAGAATTCTCTTCAAACAATAAATAATGGCCGGTCGAGGGGATCAGGCTAATGGGAATTCTGACTGGAGAGGAGGGCGACCCCGTCGCCCTGGAGAATGCCGATGCGCGTGGGCGAGTGATCCTCGTCTGTGAACACGCATCGCGGCAGCTCCCAAAAGCGCTCGGCACGCTCGGCCTGTCCGAGGAAGCGCTCGCAAGCCACATCGCCTGGGATCCGGGAGCGCTCGCTGTTGCCCGCAGGATCGCCTCGGAGCTCGATGCTACGTTGATTTTTCAACGTTTCTCGCGGCTCGCGTACGATTGCAACCGTCCGCCGGAGTCGCCGGCAGCGATGCCGGAGAAGAGCGAAATCTTTGACATTCCGGGCAATGCCGGCCTGGACCAGGCGGCACGAGGCGCCCGTACGCAAGCGCTTTACCTGCCGTTCCGTGACGCGCTTTCCCGACTGGTGAAGGGCCGGATCGCGGAGGGTCGTGCGCCGGTCATCGTCACGATCCATAGTTTCACGCCGATCTATTTCGGCCAGCCGCGCGCCGTCGAGATCGGTGTCCTGCACGACAGCGACACTCGGCTGGCCGACGCCATGCTGGCTGCGGCGAATCGAGCAGGGGATCGCTACGACGTCCGCCGCAACGAGCCCTACGGGCCTGCGGACGGCGTGACGCATACGCTGAAGGAGCACGGCCTCGCCAACGGCCTCGCCAATGTGATGGTCGAGGTGCGGAACGACCTGATCCAGGACGAGGCCGGCGAACGCGCCGTGGCGGGCTATCTTGCAGGTCTGATTGTCGAGGGACTGTCGTCGCCGGAGTTGCTTTGAGCGGATTTTTCCGCGCTGCGACGCAAGGCAAGGGAAGGGGAGGGATGTCTGTGTTGGGATATGGACCGGTTGGCCTGGCTGTCGGCACCGCCGTCGTGAATGGGGACTTGCGCGATGCCTGAGTTCATCAAGCATTACGTGCGTATCGTGGACGCCATCAATCACAGGGTGGGTATCTTCGCGATGTACCTGATCTTCCCGATGGGTGCGATCCTGCTCTATTCGACCGTGATGCGCGTCGCCTTCGGCTACCCGATCAACTGGGTCATGGAGATGTCGCAGTTCATGCTGTCGGCCTACTATCTGCTCGGCGGCGCCTACTCCATGCAGTTGGACGCGCATGTGCGCATGGACCTCTTCTACGGCATGATGAAGCCGAAAACGCGGGCGATCACCGATTCATTCACCATCCTGTTTGTCATTTTCTATCTGGTCGTGCTGTTCTGGGGCGGCGTTTCATCGACGGAATACTCGATCACCTACAATCAGAAGAACTATACGGCCTGGGCCCCGGTCCTGTGGCCCGTCAAGGTCATCATGACGCTCGGCATCTTCCTGATGCTGCTCCAGACCATTTCCCAGTTCTTCAAAGATGTCGCTGAAGCGCGCGGAAGGCCGATCGCATGAGCTCCGAATTCATTACCATTTTCATGTTCGCCTCGATGCTCGTGCTGATGGGCACGGGCCAGCGCGTCTACGGTGTCATCGGCGCGGTCGGCGCCGCCGCGGCGCTCTGGCTCTGGGGAAACGGGTCGTTCGAGCTTCCCTTCAACGCCGCCTTCCAGGTGCTCAACTGGTATCCGCTCATCACCGTGCCGTTCTTCGTCTTCATGGGCTACATGCTCTCGGAGTCCGGCATCGCCAACAATCTCTACCGGATGTTCCACGTCTGGTTCGGGTCGGTCCGCGGCGGGTTGGCGATCGGCACGATGGGGCTGATGATCGTCATCTCGATGGTGAATGGTCTGTCGGTCGCCGGCATGGCCATCGGCGCGACAGTGGCGTTGCCTGAACTCCTGCGTCGCGGCTATGACAAGGTGATGATCACCGGCGTCATCCAGGGCGGGTCGTCGCTCGGCATCATGGGGCCGCCGAGCGTGGTGCTCATCCTCTACGCGATGATCGCGCGTCAGCCGGTGCTGCAGCTGTGGCTGGCCGGTATCGGTCCGTTCATCCTGATGGCGATCATCTTCACGGCCTATATCTACATCCGCTGCCGCCTGCAGCCGGAACTGGGTCCTGCGCTGCCTGCAGAAGAACGCGCCAATATCACCTTGCGTGAAAAGCTCGTGTTGCTGCGCGAGGGGCTGCTGCCGTTCGGCCTGTTCGCCGCCATCATGGGCCTGTTTCTCACCGGCACCACCAGCCTCGTCGAAACCTCCATGGTCGGCGCCCTCCTGGCGCTGCTGGCTGCGTGGGCAACAGGACGTCTGAGCGCCCACGTACTGGAGAAAACGACGCGCAACACGCTGGCGGTGTCGGCGATGTTTCTCTGGATCATCCTGGGCGCGCTGTGCTTCAGCGCCGTCTATGACGGCCTCGGCGCCATCAAGGCGATCGAGAGCCTGCTCCTGCACACCTGGGATCTCAGCCCGTGGGGCGTTCTGTCCTTGATGCTGTTCTCCTTCATCATCCTGGGGATGTTCCTTGACGACACCGCCATGCTGGTCATCGTCGCGCCGCTCTACATCCCGCTGGTGAAACTGCTCGGATTCGACCTGATCTGGTTCGGCATCCTCTACACGATCACCTGCCAGATCGCCTACATCGTGCCGCCCTTCGGCTACAACCTGTTCCTGATGCGCGCGATGGCTCCACCGGAGATCACTATCGTCGACATATACAAGTCCATCATCCCGTTCTTTCTTCTGATGGTGTTGAGCATGATCATCATCATGGTGTTTCCGGACATCGCGATGTGGTTGCCGGAAGTCTACTCCGGCAAGAGGTAAACGTTCACTGCTTGGGAGGAACCATGGAGCAAGACGTGCAACGCGTACGAAACGGAGACGGCGCTGACCGCACTCGGCCCGCCGCCGCAACGGAGTTGATCCAATCACTTCAAATGGGGGATTTGAAATGACCGATACCAAGACCATGAACAAGCGCGACTTCCTGCGGAAGTCCATCCTGACGGGCGCCGGCGCCGTTGGCGCGACCACGCTTGCCGCGCCTTATGTCAAGGCGCAAAGCCCGATCAAGTGGCGACTGCAGACCTATGCCGGTCCGGCGCTGGCCGACCATGTGGTCAAGCCGGCGATCGAAGCCTTCAACAAGGCTGCAAACGGCGAGATGGTGATCGAACTCTACACAGCCGACCAGCTTGTGCCGCAGGGCGAGTTGTTCCGCGCCGTGCAGGCCGGCACCATCGATGCCGCGCAGAGCGACGACGATTCCATGGCCTCACCGGTCGACGTGTCCGTGTTCGGTGCCTACTTCCCGTTCGCCTCGCGCTACAGCCTCGACGTGCCGGTCCTGTGGAACTGGTACGGCCTGAAGGAAATCTGGGAGGAGGCCTACGGCGAGGTTCCCGGCGTGACCTGGCTTTCGGCCGGCGCATGGGATCCCTGCAACTTCGCCACGACCAAGCCGATCCGCAGCCTTGAGGATCTCAAGGGCCTGCGGGTCTACACCTTCCCGACCGGCGGCCAGTTCATTTCCCGCCTCGGCGTAGTTCCGGTGACCTTGCCGTGGGAAGACATCGAAGTCGCGCTGCAGACGGGCGAGATCGACGGCATCGCCTGGTGCGGCGCCACCGAAATCTACAGCGTCGGCTGGGCGGAGGTCACCAAGTACTACCTCACCAACAACATCTCCGGCGCCTGGTCCGGCTCGTTCTTCGCCAATACCGAAAAGTGGAACGCAGTCCCCGAGCACCTGAAGGAGATCTTCAAGCTGACGATGGATTCCTCGCACTACTATCGCCAGCACTGGTACTGGTGGGGTGAGGCGCACTACCGCACGACCGGCGGCAAGCTGGAGCTCACGACGATCCCCGAAGCCGAGTGGAAGACCGTCGAGGACATGGCGCTTTCCTTCTGGGACGAGATCGCCGCCAAGAGCCCGCGCAACGCCAAGGTGGTGGAGATCCTGAAGAAGTACCAGGACACCATGCGCAACGCCGGCGCTCCGTACCGCTACGGCTGAGCCCGGCGGAAGCGCAAATCGGCCGCTTCGGCGGCCTGAGATCGAACCGGGCGATACTGCCCGGTTCGGCACGACAGGACAACGCCAGGACCGCCCGATGACCGTGACCTATAGTTTTGATGAGTTGAAGAAGGATGTGGCCGAGGGCCGCATTGATACCGTTCTCGTATGTCTCGTCGACATGCAGGGGCGCCTGATGGGCAAGCGCTTCCACGCCCAGTATTTCGTCGACGGCGGCCATGAGGAGACGCACAGCTGCAACTACCTGCTGGCGACCGACATCGAGATGGAAACCGTGCCCGGCTATCGTTCGACGAGCTGGGAGGCGGGCTACGGCGACTACACGATGAAGCCGGACCTTGCGACCTTGTGCAAGCTGCCATGGCTCGACGGCACGGCGCTGGTGCTCTGCGACGTGCTCGACCACCGCACCCACCAAGACGTTCCCCATTCGCCGCGCGCAGTTCTGAAGAAGCAGGTGAAGCGGCTCGAGGCCATGGGTTTCAAGCCCTACATGGCGAGCGAACTCGAATTCTATCTGTTCGACCAGACCTATGACGATGCGCGCGAGAGCGGTTATCGCGATCTCATTCCCGCCGCGGGCTACAACGAGGACTACCACATCTTCCAGACGACCAAGGAAGAGGATGTCATGCGGGCGCTGCGCAACGGCCTGCAGGGCGCCGGCATCCCGGTCGAGAACTCCAAGGGCGAGGCTTCCCCCGGCCAGGAGGAAATCAACGTGCGCTACGCCGAGGCCCTGACGATGGCCGACCGGCACTCGATCATCAAGAACGCCTGCAAGGAAATCGCCTGGCAGCGTGGCAAGTCGGTCACCTTCCTCGCCAAGTGGAACTACAACGCCGCCGGTTCCTCCTCGCATATTCACCAGTCGCTGTGGAGCGCGGACGGCAAGGAGCCGAAATTCTTCGACAGGGATGCCAAGTACGGCATGTCCGATCTGATGCGGATGTATGTGGCGGGCCAGTTAGCCTATGCCAGCGAGATCACCTATTTCCTTGCGCCCTACATCAACTCCTACAAGCGCTTCGTCGCCGGCACATTCGCGCCCACCAAGGCGATCTGGAGCAAGGACAACCGCACGGCCGGCTATCGCCTGTGCGGGGAGGGCACCAAGGGCATCCGCATCGAGTGCCGCGTCGGCGGCTCGGATCTCAACCCCTACCTTGCCATGGCGGCGCTGCTTGCGGCCGGCATCGCCGGCATCGAGCAGAAGCTGGAGCTGGAAGCGCCCTTCGAGGGCGACGCCTATGGCGGCAAGGGCATCCGCGAGATTCCGAAGACGCTGCGCGAGGCAACCGAATTCATGACGACTTCGAAAATGCTGCGCGAGGCCTTCGGCGAGGACGTCATCGATCACTATACCCGCACCGCTCGTTGGGAGCAGGAGGAGTATGACCGGCGCATAACCGACTGGGAGGTGGCGCGCGGCTTCGAGCGGGCCTAAGGTTTACGCAAGGCTGTTTGCCCATGCCCTCTCTCCGAAAACGGCGGGAGGGCATTTGGCTGCTGAAGGTGAATGGGCGCGAAGGCGCCGACTGAATTCTCAATGCAACTGACAGGAAGACGATCATGACCATGATCAAATGCATTTCACCCGTCGACGGTTCGGTTTATGCCGAGCGCGAGGCGATGCCGCTGGAGGCGGCGAAAGAGGTTGTCGCCCGGGCGCGCAAGGCGCAGAAGGCCTGGGCGAGGCGGCCGCTGGAGGACCGTGTCCAACTCGTGCTGAAGGGCGTCGCCCGGCTGAACGAGATGAAGGACGACGTCGTGCCGGAACTGGCCTGGCAGATGGGCCGGCCGGTGCGCTATGGCGGTGAATTCAAGGGCTTCAACGAACGCTCGAACTACGTGGCCGAGATCGCCGGATCGTCGCTCGCGCCGATCGTGATCGAGGAAAGCGACCGCTTCGAGCGTCGGATCGAGCGCGAACCGCATGGCGTCGTCTTCGTCATCGCGCCGTGGAACTACCCCTACATGACCGCGATCAACACGATCGCCCCGGCGCTGATGGCCGGCAATACCGTCATCATCAAGCATGCGGCGCAGACGCTGCTTGTCGGCGAGCGCATGGTGCGCGCCTTCGTCGAGGCCGGGGTGCCGGACGATGTCTTCCAGAACGTCTTCCTCGACCACGACACGACTTCGGCGCTGATCGCGGCCAAGAGCTTCGACTTCGTCAACTTCACCGGCTCGGTCCAGGGCGGGCGGGCGATCGAGCAGGCGGCCGCCGGCACCTTCACCCCGCTTGGCCTCGAGCTTGGCGGCAAGGATCCGGGGTACGTCATGGAAGACGCCGATCTCGACGCCGCGGTCGATACGCTGATGGACGGCGCCACCTACAATTCCGGCCAGTGCTGCTGCGGTATCGAGCGCATCTATGTCCACGAGTCCCTCTACGACGCCTTCGTCGAGAAGTCGGTCGCCTGGGTGTCGAACTACAAGCTCGGCAACCCGCTCGACCCGGAAACCACGCTCGGCCCGATGGCGAACAAGCGTTTCGCGGCGGTGGTGCGCGAGCAGGTGGCCGATGCGGTTGCGCGCGGCGCCAGGGCGCTTGTCGATCCAAAACTGTTCCCGCAGGACGACGGCGGCGCCTATCTTGCCCCGCAGGTTCTCGTCAACGTGGACCACTCGATGCCCTTCATGAAGGAAGAGACCTTCGGCCCGGCCGTCGGCATCATGAAGGTGAGAAACGACGCGGAAGCGCTCGAACTGATGAACGATTGCCAGTACGGCCTGACGGTTTCGCTCTGGACGAAGGATGCCGAGCGCGCCGCCCGGCTTGGCCGCGACCTGGAAACCGGCACCGTCTTCATGAACCGGGCCGACTACCTCGATCCGGCGCTGTGCTGGACCGGCGTCAAGGAGACCGGCCGCGGCGGTTCGCTGTCGGTCATCGGCTTCCACAACCTTACCCGCCCGAAGTCCTATCACCTCAGGAAAGCACTCGCATGAGCATCACCGCCAACTGGAGCTACCCGACCGCCATCAAGTTCGGGGCCGGACGCATCAAGGAACTGGCCGATCACTGCAAGGCCGTCGGCATGAAGAAGCCGTTGCTGGTGACCGACCGCGGCCTTGCGCCGATGGCGATCACCCAGAACGCGCTCGACATTCTGGAGTCCGCCGGTCTCGGGCGGGCGATCTTCGCCGAGGTCGATCCGAACCCGAACGACAAGAACCTCGAAGCCGGCGTCAAGGCCTTCAGGGACGGCGGCCATGACGGCGTCGTCGCCTTTGGCGGTGGCTCCGGCCTCGACCTCGGCAAGGCGGTCGCGTTCATGGCAGGGCAGACCCGCCCGGTCTGGGATTTCGAGGATATCGGCGACTGGTGGACGCGCGCCAATTCCGACGGCATCGCCCCGATCGTCGCCGTGCCGACGACGGCCGGGACCGGCTCGGAGGTCGGCCGCGCCTCGGTCATCACCAATTCCGAGACGCACACCAAGAAGGTGATCTTCCATCCGAAGTTCCTGCCCTCGGTGACGATCTGCGACCCGGAACTGACGGTCGGCATGCCCAAGGTCATCACAGCGGGTACCGGCATGGATGCTTTCGCTCACTGCCTGGAGGCCTACTGCTCGCCATTCTATCACCCGATGAGCCAGGGGATCGCGCTCGAAGGCATGCGGCTGGTCAAGGAATTCCTGCCGCGCGCCTACAGGGACGGCACCGACATCGAAGCGCGCGCCAACATGATGTCGGCCGCCGCCATGGGCGCGGTCGCCTTCCAGAAGGGGCTCGGCGCGATCCACTCGCTCTCCCACCCGGTCGGCGCCATCTACAACACCCACCACGGCATGACCAACGCGGTGGTGATGCCGCCGGTGCTGCGCTTCAACCGCCCGGCCATCGAAGGCAGGATCGCGGCTGCGGCAGCCTACCTCGGCATTCCCGGCGGTTTCGACGGTTTTTACGACTATGTCCTGCAGCTTCGCTCGGAACTTGGCGTGCCGGACAAGCTGTCGGCACTCGGCGTCGGTACGGACCGTATCGACGAGATGAGCGAAATGGCGATCGTCGATCCGACCGCCGGTGGCAACCCGGTCGAACTGACGCTCGATGCCGCCAAGAGGCTCTTTGCCGAGTGCATCTGAGCCAAGCGTCGTGATCACAGAGCCCGGCATCGCGCATGCCGGGCTCTTTCTTTTTCCGGCCGCCAATCCTCCTCGTGCACGGTTCCCGCCAGGCTCCGCCAGGGCATCTTTGCAATTCGTTAACCATCTTCTGAAAGGTTTGGTTAACCGGGCGCCATCCCGCTTCGCGTCCGTGAAAAGAGCGATGGGGGCTCGGGCCGCTGACATAAGGAATTTGAAATGCCGGTCATCACATTTGCCAACGCCAAGGGTGGAGCAGGAAAGACCACCGCAGCGCTCATCCTCGCCACCGAGCTCGCCGCGCAGGGCTACCGCGTCACCATTCTCGACGCCGATCCGCAGCGCTGGATCACCCGCTGGCACGAACTGTCGGGTGCGCAGCGCAACCTTTCTGTGATTTCCGAAGTCTCCATGGGGTCGTTGCAGACGCATATCCGCGAGAACCGCGACTACACGGACTATTTCATCGTGGATCTCGCCGGCGCGCGTGACGCGATGGTCGCGACCGCGATCGGTTTGTCCGACCATGTCATGATTCCCATCCAGGGGTGCGCGATGGACGCCCATGGCGGCGCGCAGATCCTCGAGCTTCTGCAGCAGTTGGATCAGCGGGCCGGGGTGCGCATCGACCATTCCGTCGTCCTGACCCGCATGAGCGCGGTCGTCACCACCCGGGCCATGGTGGCGATCAAGCAGCTTCTCGCCGAGCGTGGCGTCGCCGTTCTCGACACGACGATCGGGGAACGGGCCGCTTTCCGCGATATTTTCGACTGTGGCGGCACGCTGCGGACGATGGATCCGCAGCGCGTCTCCAACCTCGACAAGGCGCGTGAAAATGCCCGCCTCCTGGCCGAGGAAGTGCTCCGTCGCGTTCCCGCACGGCGCACCACGAGTTCCCGGCTCCTGCATCGTCTGGCCCGCGCCGCCTGACCGCTTGACGAAAGTCAACAAGTGTCGCGTTGGCCGCAAAAATTGTAACCTCCGCGCTGGCAAGCCCAGAGCGGAGGCACTCTGCATGATCGCGCTCGGAGATGACGAAGCGCAATTCTGACGCGATTTTGTTGCGTCAATATAAATACAGATTGAATCAATATTCCCTAACCAAGCGTTTACCATCGCCGGTCTACTGGTGGTGACGAAAGCCAATTCTAGGCGGGGGACTGCTTCTCCGTGTTGTGCCATGACCGGCGCGAAGGCCGAACATCGCTCCTGCCGGAGCGGGCGGCGTTCTTGAAAATCGGCTTTGTTCCCGCAACCCGAATGGCATGGAAATACTACATGAGCGCAGTCACCTCCGTTTCCAGCAACAACCACGATCTGGCGCGGCGTCTGGACTATCTCGGCCTCGACGCAAGCGCCCGCAAAGAACTGCGCACCCTCAAGCCCTTCCTGGAAAAGGAGCTGGGCCCAGCGCTCGACCGGTTCTACGATGTCGTGCGCAAGAGTCCCGAAATCAGTCGTTTGTTCTCCAACGATGCCCACATGGCGCATGCCAAGGGAGCCCAACTCGGCCACTGGAGCACCATCGCCACCGGTGATTTCAATTCCGACTACGCCAACAAGGTCCTCACGATCGGCAAGGTCCATGCCCGCATTGGTCTGGAGCCGCGCTGGTATATCGGCGGCTATGCGCTGGTCGTCGAGCATCTTCTGACCGCAGCACTGAAGGAGATGTGGCCGAAATCCGGGTTCTTCTCCCGCTCGGATGCCACTCCCGAGGCGGCAGCGGCGAAGCTGTCCAGCCTGATCAAGGCGATCTTTCTCGACATGGATCTTTCGATCTCCGTCTACATGGATGCGTCGGACCTGACGAAGCAGAAGGAAGTGCAGGCCCAGGTTGTCGCCGAGGAGCGCAAGATCGTCAGCGACAGTTTCGGCGCCGCGTTGAAGCGCATCGCTGCGGGGGATCTCACGGCACGGATCGAGGGGGCGGTGCCGGACGCCTACGCGACGCTTCGTGACGACTTCAATCACGCCGCGGAAGCATTGTCCCACGCGATCGGCAACATCAACGCCGGTGCCGGCTCGATTCACATCAGCGTCCGGGAGATCGCCGCCGCGTCGGACGATCTTGCCAAGCGCACCGAGCGCCAGGCTGCAAACCTCGAGGAGACTGCGGCCGCCGTTGAAGAGGTTACGACCACCGTGCGCCAGACCGCAAAGAGCGCGGACGATGCCAATGCGCTGGTTTCCGCCACCCGCGGCAATGCCGAGCGCAGCGGTGAGGTGGTCGAGCAGGCCATTACCGCCATGCAGGAAATCCAGCAGTCCTCGGCGAGCATCGCCAACATCATCGAGGTCATCGATGAAATCGCCTTCCAGACGAACCTGCTGGCGCTGAATGCAGGCATCGAGGCGGCGCGCGCGGGCGAGGCGGGTCGTGGCTTTGCCGTCGTGGCCTCCGAGGTTCGCGCGCTGGCGCAGCGTTGCGCCGACGCGGCGAAGGATATCCAGAACCTGATCGCAAAGTCGCACGGCCAGGTCGAAGACGGTGTGCGGTCCGTCAACGAAGTCGCCGAGACGCTGCGGCAAATCGTCAGCCAGGTGGTCGAGGTCAGTTCGGTCTTCTCGGCAATCCGGGCAAGCACCGCCGAGCAGGCGACGGGTCTCCAGGCGGTCAACCAGGCGATCAATGCCATGGACCAGATCACCCAGCAGAACGCCTCGATGGTCGAGCAGGCCAACGCCGCAAGCCAGGCGCTGACGCAGGAGGCTGCGTCCATCGCTGCCCAACTCGCCAGCTTCCGCACGAGCGGGCGTGCCGTTGCGGCATCCGCCGAGGGTTATGTCCGGGCTGCGTGAGGGCGAGCGAACCGGACCGCACAGGATGCAGGATGGCTGGCCTCAACGGCCCGCTAATCCTGCGCCGCCCGCGGACCGAACACTGCAACGATCAGCGCGAGCAAGGCCAGGCCGGAGCCAAGCAGGAACGTCGTCGTGAACGCCTCCGCGATGACTTCCGGAGCGGTCGCGACGATGTCCCTTGACCCGACCGCGGCAGCGAACAAGCTGGCCATAACCGAGGCACCCGTCATGAAGCCCAGGTTTCGCGACAGACCAAGCAATCCTGACAGTAGTCCGCGCTGATCGTCCCTTACGGCGACCATCACAGCGGTGTTGTTCGCTGTCAGGAACAACTGAAAGCCGGGCGTCAGGACGATCAGGGCTGCCACATATCCCGCGACACCGATGAATCCGGGCAGGAGCGCCAGGCAGGCAAGGCCGAAAGTCATTTGCACGAGGCCGGCAGCCAGGACGGAACGTGCGCCGAACCGATCCGTGGCACGCCCCGCCAGAACGCCCGACAAGGCTGCTGTCAGCGGCCCGACGGCCATGACGAGGCCAACCAGGGCCTCATTCAAACCGAGGCTGAAGGCGAGAAAGAACGGGCCGACCACCAAAGTCGACATCATCACGGTGGTGACCAGAATGTTCATCGCAAGGGCCGATCCGGTTGCCCGATCAAGCAGGATCGACACGGGCACCAGCGGTGATGCCGACCGGATCTCGACGACGACGAAGAGTGCGAGAGCCAGCCCTGCGGCGGGCAGCAGCAGGGCCGCGCCCGGGATCACGGCTGCAATGCCGCGGGCGGTCGCAAGCGCATAAAGGATCAAGGTTACCGCGAGCAAGAAAGCGCCGGGCCAGTCCATCCGTCCATCCGCCGTGCGCGACGGTACGGGTGTTGGCGGGATGGTCCGCCAAGCAATGCCCAGCACCAGAAAGCCGACGCCAGCCAGTGCGACGAAGGCCGCTCGCCAGCCGAAGCCGGCGATCAAGACGCCTCCGAGGGAGGGGCCGAGGGCGGTTCCGATCGCAGACATCGTGCCGAGCAGTCCCATCGCCGATCCGGTGCGTTCCCTCGGGACCGTTTCGCGAATGAGCGAAACCGGGAGTGCCATCAGGATGGCGCCGCCGATGCCCTGCATTGCGCGGCCGGCGATCAGCATTCCAAGCGTCGGAGCCGCGGCGCACAGCGCGGAGGCGCCTGTAAACAGCGCCAGTCCGGCGATCAGAACTCGGCGTTGCCCGAGCAGATCGCCAAGCCGCCCCGCCAGGACGATGGTGACCGTCACCGAGATGAGATAGGCGAGAACGACCCACTGTACGGCGGCAACCGGCGCGGAGAAATCCCTCGTTAGCGTTGGAAGCGCCACGGTGGCGATACTGACGCCGAGCGAGGCAAGCAGCATCGCCCCTGCAAGTGCTGCGAGCACGGATGGTGTTGTCCTGGTTCGGATCATGGCTTCCATGGTGAGGTCCTCTTGTCGTTTCATCGAATCCGGGCTAAGGTGCCACTTCAAGTCGACTTGAGGTCAAGCGTGAAATTTCTGGATATCGGCGTGCTGTCGGAACGCAGCGGACTACCGCCCTCGACGTTGCGCTACTACGAAGAGGTTGGACTGATCGAATCGCTCGCACGCCACGGGCTGCGGCGCCAATACGGAAGCGAGACACTGACCCAGCTGGCCTTGATATCGCTTGGCAAGACCGCAGGGTTCAGCCTCGGCGAGATGAAGAAAATGTTCGGCAAGGACGGCGTTCTCGATCTGCCGCGCACAGCCCTTCGCGCTCGGGCCGACAAGCTCGATCTCCAGATACGCAAACTGACCACGCTCAGAAACGCACTTCGCCATGCGGCCGAGTGCCCCGCAGAAAACCACATGGAATGCCCGAAGTTCCGCAGGTTGTTGCGCGTCGCGTCGCATTCGCGGCCCGAGCGAGAGCATGTGACCGATCCGAAATTCTGACCGAACAGACGGGGGCGGCAGTCGGGCGTGAGCTCGGTCGAACCATCGCGTCAGCCCCGCTGACCGTGGGACTTGAATAGAGCCAGCGCCAGATCGGGCCGGCACACCTTGAAGCCGCCGCGCGGGATCAGTCGACGAATTCGACCGTGACGCCGGGCGAGGCCATCTTTGCCAGTTCGGTCGCATCCCAGTTCGTCAGGCGCACGCAGCCGTGGCTCTGGGTCTTGCCGATCTTGGAGGGCTCGGGGGTGCCGTGGATGCCGTAGGTCGGCTTCGACAGGGCGATCCAGACCGTGCCGACGGGGCCGTTTGGACCGGGCTGCAACGTCAACACCTTGTCGTTGCCACCCTGCTGGAAGTTGATCTTCGGATTGTAGGTGTAGTTCGGATTGAAGGCGATGCGCTCCACCGTCACTGTGCCTGACGGCGAGGGGGTGTCGGCCGAGCCGATGCTGGCCGGATAGGCGGCGATCAGCGCGCCCATCTCGTCATAGGCGAGCAATTGCTTGCGTGCCTTGTCGGCGAGGATTTTCGCGACCTTGCCCTTCTTCGGCTCGCCGACATTGATCACCTTGATGATCGTTCCGGGAATGGTGAAGTCGACGCCGGGGTTCATTTCCCTCAGATAGGCCTCGTCCATGTGGAAACGCTCTGCGAGCATCTCCACGGTCGAGGTGTAGGACAGCGCCGGCAGCATAGCCTTGTGGGCGTAGTCCTCCGGGATCGACGCGACGTAGGGGCCGGCCGCATCGGCGGCGGTGATCTCGTAGGTCGTGAACGGCATGCCGCCGTTCAGATGCAGTTGCTCCAGGATCCAGTCCGTATCGTTTGGATCCAATGTCTGGCCGGTCGCCAGTTGCCAGGCCTCGATCGCCTTGGTGACGTTTGAGCCCTTCTTGCCGTCGATGACGCCAGGCGAGAACCCCTCGCGGTCGAGGAACACCTGGAGCGCCGTGACTTCTGCGGACGTCTTCTTGCCGATCGGCGTGGCAGTCGGGAAGCGCGGACCCGGCACCGTCTCGAAGACCATCGAGCCGTCCGGGAGTGCCGCCATGTCTTCTCCGCCCCAATCTTCGCGTGGCTGGTCGCTGTAGCCTTCACCCGGCAACGGCTCCGGCAATTCGGATCTCTCGACCGAGCCTGGCTGGCGGTTGCGGAAATCCGGAACCGAGCCGGTCGTCAGGTCGTCGCCGTATTCGGTTGGGGCAGGCGGGAAATAATCTCGTGATGTTTCCGGGTAGCCTTCCACCTGCCGGTAGCGGTCGCGGCGGTAGTCGCGGGCGCCGTAGCGCTCGAAATAGCGTCCGGCCGGCATGGCGGTGGCGATGAGATTGCCCCAGGAATCGATGTAGACCCGCCGACCCTGGCGGTCGCGCGCGGCGCGGACGCTGCCATCGGCAGGGATATAATCCAAAAGGTCACCCTCGGGCGTCACAAGCACTATCCGATCCCGCCGCAAGCCATACACGTCCTGCGCGGTGGCGGGCACCGCGACGAGAAGCGTCGCTAGGGTGATCAGGGAAATGCTTGTTTTGAAAACGGAATTCACGGAATCTACCTATCGTCAAAGCTGTATCCGGGACGTGGCACCGAAATTCGACGGTAATATGGAAAAGGTGAAACGATGGTTAATCGACTGCTAACAATCATGTAACGTTATCGTGCCGACGTTGGCCGAAGAAAGGACGGCGTCGCGCAGAACCCCTCGGGCTGGCAGGATGAGAGTGGCGTCGGCTGAGTGAGCGCTGAACCGGAAAAATAAGCAACGGCAACGTGTTGGCGGAAATTGTGGCGCCTCAGCAGGAGGCGCCACCGGACGCCGTGCGAGCGATCCGAATCTCAGGCCGCCGCCACCCGCACTTTGTGGCGCTCGCCGATCGGGACCAGTTCGGATGGTGCGGGCGCGCTGTAGACATCATGGCCTGTGAACGTCTCCGGATAGAACCGGAAGCCGGCGGGAGGCGAAGGTGCCGCGTCTTCGAGCGGCGCCTCGTCGGCCACTTCCATGAAGGGATCGGGAATGGCGCTGATCAGGCGGCGGGTATAGGGGTGCGTCGGGTTGGCGAAGATCTTGTCCCACGACCCGAGTTCGACGATCTGCCCGAAGAACATCACGCCGACTCGGTCGCTCATGTGTTCCACCACGCTGAGATCATGGCTGATCATGATGTAGGAGAGCGCCAGCTTCTCCTTCAGTTCCAGCAACAGATTGATGATCTGGGCGCGGATGGAAACATCGAGCGCAGAGACGGGTTCGTCGAGCACGATGATCTTCGGATTGAGCACGAGGGCGCGGGCAATACCGATGCGCTGGCGCTGACCGCCGGAGAATTCGTGCGGAAATCGTCTTGCCTGTTCCGGCTTCAGCCCGACATGGCGCAGGATGTCCTCCACGCGCGCCTCAAGCTCGCTCCTGTTTGTCACGCCGTGCAGTTTCAGCGGGGCGGCAAGCGAGGTGTAGATCGTCTGACGCGGATTGAGCGAGGCATACGGGTCCTGGAACACCATCTGCGCCATGCGCGCGCGCTCCAGCCGCGAGGGCGGCGTCTTGCCGGTGATTTCCCTGTCGTCGAAATAGATGGCGCCGGTCGTCGGTTTCTGCAAGCCGACGATGGAAAGGGCGAGCGTCGATTTCCCGCAGCCCGATTCGCCGACGATCGACAGGCACTCGCCCTTGTTCAGCGTCAGGTTGAGGTTGTTCACGGCATGCAGCACCTGCCGCCCGCCGCCGAAGAGACCACCGCTCGTCGGGAAGTGGACGCTGAGGTTTTCGATGCGCAGAAGCGGACGGGCAGGACTATTCATGGTGATGGCACCTGACAAAACCGTGGTGATCCAGGGGCGTCTGGCCGGGCTTCCGCGCGGCGCAGATCTCGCTTGCCCGAACGCAGCGCGGCTCGAAGCGGCAGCCCTCGGGAAAAGCCGTGATCGACGGCACGACGCCTTCGATTTCCTGGAGGCGCTTGCGCTCATGCAATTCGCGCGTGCCGAGCCTGGGGATCGAATCGAGCAGTCCCCTCGTGTAGGGGTGGCGCGGCTGCCGAAAGATGTCCGAGACCGGCCGCTCCTCGACGAGATTGCCGGCATACATGATGCCGACGCGCTGGCACATCTTGGCGATCACGCCGAGATCGTGGCTGATCATCAGAACCGCGGTGCCGCGGGCGGTGCAAAGGTCCTGCACGAGCTTGAGGATTTCCGCCTGCACGGTCACGTCGAGTGCCGTCGTCGGCTCGTCGGCGATCAGGAGGTCCGGATCGCAGGCGAGCGCAATCGCGATCATCACCCGCTGGCGCATGCCGCCGGACAGCTGGTGCGGATAGGCTTTTGCGCGCTTGTCCGGCGCCGGCACGTGCACGCTTGCAAGGGCTTCGACCGCCTTCTTCTCGGCTTCCGCCCAGGTCGCGCCCTGATGCAGCACGAACATCTCGGCGATTTGCCGGCCAACCGGGGACAGCGGGTTCAGCGCTGTCATCGGCTCCTGGAAGATCATGGCGATGCGACTCCCGCGCAGCTTGCGCATGGCGCGTTTCGGCAGGGTGCGCAGGTCCTGGCCGTCGAACCGGATGGCGCCGCGGGAGACAGCCAGCGGCGCCTTCAAAAGTCCGATCATCGAGAGCGCGGTGATGCTCTTGCCGCAGCCGCTTTCGCCGACCAGCCCGAAGGTTTCGCCGCGTCCGATCGCAAAAGAGACGTTTTCGACGACGTTCAGCCGCCGTCTGCCGGACATCATGTCGATGGTGAGGTCGGAGACCTCAAGGAGCGGGGCGCTGGTCATATGCGGCGCGTCCTCATATGGGGATCAAGGATGTCGCGCAGGCCGTCGCCGAGCAGGTTGAGACCGAGCACGGTGACGAAGATCGCGATCCCCGGAAAGATCGCCGCCCATGGCGCCAGAACGATCAGGTTGCGCGCATCGGTCAGCATGCCGCCCCAGCTCGGCAGTGGCGGGCGAATGCCAAGGCCCAGATAGGAGAGGGCTGCTTCCGCCAGGATGGCGTCGCCCATGCCGAGCGTGCCGATGACCAGAATGGGCCCGATCATGTTGGGTACGATCTGCGTTACCATGATGCGCAAGTCGCTGTAGCCGAGCGTCTTGGCCGCCTGAACGTAGCCCTGCTTCTTCAAGGACAGGGCCGAACTGCGGGCGATGCGGCACGTCCACGACCAGTTGGTCAGGCCGAGCGCAATCAGCAGGCTGCCAAGCCCGGGTCCGAGGATGGCCATGATCGCGAGCGCGAAGATCAGCGAGGGGATCGCCAACATCAGGTTGGTCAGGCCGGAGACAAAATCGTCCCACCAGCCGCCGAAATAGCCGGCCGAGACGCCGAGTGCCAAGCCGATCGTGGTGTTGATCAACTGCGACCCGATGCCCACCGTGAGCGAGACACGGGCGCCATAAAGGACGCGGCTAAAAATGTCGCGGCCCTGGGCGTCCGTTCCGAACCAAAAGGTCGCGTCGGGCGGCAATTCCGCGTTCATCAGATCGGCGTCGGCAATCGGATCGAAGTGGGCCAGCCACGGCGCGAAGGTCGCGGCGGCGATGATGATCAGACAGAGCAGCGCCCCTATGGCGAGATTGAATCGCAGTTGCATGTTTCTACTCGTGGCTGATGCGGGGGTCGATGATCGCGTAAAGGATGTCGACCGCCGTGTTGATGAAGAGGAACCACAGGACGATCACCAGGATGCAGCCCTGGACGACCGGGATGTCGCGCAAGGCGACGCTGTCGATCAGAAGCGACCCCATGCCCGGCCAGGAAAACAGCTTCTCGATCACCACCGCCTGTCCCATCATCGAGCCGAACTGCAGGCCGATCGTCGTGATGATCAGCACCAGTGCGTTGCGCATCACATGCCATTTGACGACACGGAAGCTGCTCATGCCCTTGGAGCGGGCGGTGCGCACATAGTCGGCGCTCATCACCTCGAGAACGGCGGCGCGGGTGGTGCGGGCGAGAAGCGCCAGCGGGGCGACGCCCAGCGTCAGCGCCGGCAGGATCAGGTTGCGCAGGCCGCCGTCGCCATAGCCGAAACTCGGCAGCCAGCCAAGGGTGAGCGCGAACAGATACATGAACAGAAGGCCGAGCCAGAACTGCGGCAGCGACAGACCGGAAATCGCGCTGATCATGGTCAGGCTGTCGAATAGGCTGCCGGGCCTCAGCGCGGCGACGAAACCGAGCGGTACGCCGACGACGACCGCCACCAGCATGGCGGCGAAGGCCAGCTTCAGGGTCGCCCACATGCGTTCGTTGATCATCGTAATGACCGGCTGGCGGGTGCGGAAGGAGGTGTCGAGATCGAACTGCGCCAGCTTCCATACATACTTGCCGAACCGGACATGGACCGGTTGGTCGAGGCCGAACTCCTGGTTCATCTTTTCGACCAGCTTCGGGTCGTTGGCGCCGCGGCCGTCGGCGATCATGCTGGAGGCGATGCTGCCGGGCACGACACTGAAGATCACGAATATCAGCAGCGACACCGCGACGACGGTCGGGATCATCTGCAGAAGGCGGCGCAGGGCGAAACGTAGCACCGTGTATTCTCCTACACCTGCGATGGGCCGGACGCGCTGCCCGGCGAACCGGAAGCCCTGTCCCTGCATCGTGGATTTCGTGGACACCGATAACGTGCGGACCGATCGCGCCCGAAAGGAGCGCGACGGCGCGAGGCATCGGATGCCGTGCGTGTTGCGCCGGCATCCGAATTTTCAGCCCTGCTTATCGGGCTGGCGCGGTGTCACCGACCCAGAGTTCCTCATAGGCCTGGATCGCCATTTCCTGGGCGTTGGGCTGCACGCCATGCAGCCACGGCTGATAGGCCATGACCGCCTTGTTGTAATTGAAGAACCAGACCGGTGCTTCTTCCTGCAAGAGGTTGTTGGCCTGGCGCAGCAGGTCGTTCTTTTCGTCTTCGGTCTTGGCGTTCGTCGCCGCTTCGAACAGCTTGTCGTATTCGGCGTTGTTGAACTTCTCGTAGTTGCATGAGGACTGCGGCGTCTTGGAATAGAAGCAGCGCAGCGCCGTCAGCGAGTCCGGCCCGCTTTCCGACGACCACATGAAGGCCTGGAAATCGCCGGCCGGAACCGCTTCGGACAGAACCGAGCTCTCCACCGGCTTGGCCTTCACCTTGATGCCGACCTTTTCCAGCATCGGGATGATCGCTTCAACGATGGTGAGGCCCCAGCTTTCGTTCTGGGTGGCGGTCAGCTCGAACTCGAAGCCATCAGCATAACCGGCTTCCGCCAGCAGCGCCTTGGCCTTTTCCGGATCATAGGGGTAGGGCTTGGCGTCCTTGTCATAGGCCGGCGATGACACCGGCAGCCAGCCGGAGGCGCGATAAGCCTTGTCCTTGGCCAACCGCTTGATGATCAGGTCGGAATCGATCGCATAGTTGATCGCCTGGCGCACGCGCTTGTCCTGGAACGGCTTGAAATCGGCGCTCAAGCCGACATAGCGGGTGTAGACTTCCGCGACTTCCATGATGTTCTTCGACAATTCCGGATCGGCCTTGTAGGCGACATACTGCGCCGGGCCGAGAACCGAGACGTCGATTTCCTTGCTGCGGAACGCCACGTCGCGGGCAGCCGCATCCTCCATGATCATGATGTTGACCTTGTCGGCGTAAGGCTTGCCCTTCTCGTAGTATTTGTCGTTCTTCGCCACAGTCAGGCGAGATCCTGGCACGTACTCGGAAAACTTGTAGGGGCCGAGGCCGACCGGCTGGGTGAAGTAGCCGTCCTTCTCCGCCGCGCCGACGGGGTAGATCGCGGTATAGTTGGGCATGAACTGGAAGCCCGGGTTGATCGGCCCGGTCAGCGTGATTTCCAGGGTGAAATCGTCGATCTTCTTCAGACCGGAAATTTCCTTGGCCTTGCCTTCATTGTATTCGTCCGCGCCCTTGATGACTCTGATGTACTGCGCCGCCGGGAAGGGCTTGGCCGGATCCATGATGCGGGTGTAGCTGTAGATGATGTCGTCGGCAGTCATCTGCTTGCCGTCGTGGAAGAAAGCGTCCTGACGCAGCTTGTAGGTGTAGGTCAGCTTGTCGTCCGATACCGAAACGTCAGTCGCCAGCGACAGCTCAGGTTTGTTCTCGTTGGCGTTCCAATGGTAAAGCGAGCGGTGGATGGCCTTGGCCCAGAACTCGTCCTGCACCTGCGCGGAGGCATGGATGTCCAGTGACGAGAAGCTGGAGCCATAGGGCGCTACGAAATTGACCGTCCCGCCCGCGCGCGGCTCTTCGGCCGAGGCGATCGAAGCGACACCTGAAAGCAAGGCCGTTGCCAGCGCTGCCACCAATGCAATTCTCTTCATGTTTTCGTTCCCTCTCTTTTTGACTTGGATGGTGTCAGTCTTTTATCGTTATCAATATCCGTCGTTACTGCTGCGTATCTCTGACAAACACGACCTCGCCGCCCCGGATGGTGAGGTTGCACTGGGTGTCGTTCAGAATTTCTTCCGGAGTGGCGGTCAGCATGTTGCGGGAGAACACCGCGATGTCGGCGACCTGCCCGGGGACTAGCTTGCCCTTGACATTTTCGAGCTTCTGCGAAAACGCGCCGTGTTCGGTGTAGACCTGCAGCGCCTCTTCGATCGTCACCCGCTCGCGGGCATCCATCACCGTGCCCTTGCCGGTCTTGCGGGTCAGCATGCTGTAGATGTTCGGGAACGGATTGGGATGGCAGACCGGCGAATCGCTGCCCGTCGCCGGCTTGAACCCCAGCTCCTTCCAGGTTTTCAGCGGATAGCTCGAAAGCGCCCGCTCCTCGCCGAGCACCTTGATGTAGGCGTCGCCGAAATCATAGATGAACACCTGCTGCGGGCAGGGATAGATCCCGGCCTTGACCATGCGCCGGTGCTGGGCATCGGTCGAAAAACCGCAATGTTCGATGCGATGGCGCCGATCGGCATCCGGCATCGCCGCCAGCGCCTTCTCGTAAGCGGTGATCAGCTGCTCTATGGCCGCGTCGCCGATCGCATGGCAGGCGAGCTGGTAGCCCTTGCCATGGGCATCGAGCACCAGAGCTTCCAGTTCGGCGTCGGAAAGGATCTGCACGCCGGTGGTGTTGTCGTCGCCGAGGTAGGGCTTTGTCATCCAGGCGGTGCGGCCGCCCGCCGAACCGTCGAGGAAGAGCTTGACCGCCCCGATGGTCAGCATGTCGTCGCCGACGCCGGACACAAGACCTGCCTCATGGCACTGGGGCACGATGGAAACACCGGGATCGCCGAGCAGCACCAGCCAGGCACGCACGGGCAACTTGCCGCGCAGCTTGGCAAGGTTGTAGGCGCGGATCTCGTCGAAGCCCGACAACATCCCGACAGCCGCGTCCATGACGCTGGTGATGCCGTAGGACAGCAGCATGTTGCCGGCGGCGTCGATCGCGTCGATCATCTCTTCGGTCGTCGCCTTAGGAATCGCCGCGCGCACCAACCCTTGCGCGGTCTCCGCCACCATGCCGGTCAGCACGCCGTTCTTCTGCTCGATCAACCCGCCCTCCGGCACCGGCGTTGCCTCGTCGATACCGGCGAGCCTGAATGCAGCCGAGTTGAAGATCGACACATGGCCGCAGGCGCGCGTCACCATTACCGGGTGTTCGGGCGCGACGGCGTCCAGTTCGGATTTGTGCGGATGACGGCCGACATCGAGCTTTGTCTGGTCGTAGCCGCGCGCCCGGATCCAGGTGCCCGGCGGCGTCTTTGCCGCCTGTTCCTTGATCGCCTGTAACAGGCTGTCGAGCGTCGGCGCGGCTTTTGGCGTCGCGTCGATCCAGTTCAGCGTCAGGCCGATGGAGATGAGGTGGAGGTGGGCATCGTTGAGGCCGGGGGTGGCGAACTGGCCCTTCAGGTCGATGAGCTTTGTGTGTTCACCCCTTAGCGACAGCATCTCGTCGTTCGAACCCGCGGCGAGAACCTTGTTCCCCCAGATCGCCAACGCTTCCGCCGTGCCTTCATCGAGGCCACGCCAGATGACGCCGTTATACAGAATCGTGTCTGCCTGAACCACCCGCTAAACCCCCTCCCAAGAGCACATCATTGCAGCGAGCCTTCCATCAAAGGCAGGGGCAATCAAGTGTTTGCCTATGCAATCTTTTCCGCATCCTATGCGATTTTTTCATAACGCTGGCGGCCTGATCGGAGCGCGCCGTCAAATTCGATTCCGCTTCCGCCGGGCGTGCGCTAGCATGCGCGCAAACCGAATCCGGGAGCCGCCATGACCCTCGCCCTGACCGCAGAAAACGGAGTGCACAGCTTCGATATCGCGCTCGATCCCCAATCCGCGCTCGACCTTCGCGAGGCCATCTTTCGCGGCATCAACCTGGCGCCCGGCGCGGCGATTCCTTCGGACGGCGATCCGCGCATCGACCGGGCGGCGCCCGGTTTCATGTTTACCTGCGGTCCCGACCATATCCGTCACCCGGAGCCAGTCGAGGGGGCTACGGACGGCAGGCGCTACCCGCTGCACGGATCGCTGTCCTCCCATCCGGCCAAGGACATCCTGTTTGAGGAAGATGAGAGCGAGGTGGTCTGCTCGGCGCGCGTGCCGGTCACGCTTGCCAACGGCGAGACGGCCGAGTTGCAGCGGCGCTGGCGGGCAGACCGCCAGAGCGGACAGATTACTCTCGAGGATATCGTAACCAACACCGGCGCCCGCCCTTGGCCGCCGGTGGCGATGTACCACGTCAATCTCAATACCCGCCTGTTCGACGAGACCACGCGCCTGACCGGCGCGATGCTGGAAGGCGGAAGCCTGCCGTGGCGGTTCGGCGACGGCGACATGCGGATCTTCTGCGTCTCTGCCGCCGAGACGGCGGAGAATGGCTGGGCCGACATCGCGATCGGCCCGATCGCCTCGCTCGGCGGTCGCAGCCTGCACCTGCGCTTCCGCGTCGACACGCTGCCTTACCTGCAGGTGTGGCGGAACCAGTCTCCGGGGTGTCATGTGATGGGGCTGGAGCCGGTATCGCAGCGGCTGGCGGGGCGGAGCGAACTCATCGCGTCCGGTGAGATGGCGGACTTCAAGCCCGGCGAGACGGTCGACTACGGCCTGTCGTTCGAGTTGCGATAGTGTCGCTCACGATGACACTCGCCCGATTGACGCCCGGTTCGGGCGCGCCTAAATCGAAGGCATCCGTTTTCACGAAGGGCACGCATCATGGATATCCGCGCGATCAACGACGAATACTCGGTTTCCGGCCAGATCACCGTCGAGGATCTGGACGAGATCAAGGCGTTGGGCTTCAAGTCGATCGTCTGCCATCGGCCGGACCATGAGGCGCCCGACCAGCCGGAATTCGCGACCATCGCGGCGCGGGCCAAGGAACTGGGCATCGATATGGCCCATGTGCCGGTGGGACCGATGGGCGTGACGGCCGAAGCCGTGCGCGGCATGGTCGACGCCCTCGACGAATTGCCGCGGCCGATGCTCGGCTACTGCCGCTCCGGCGCCCGTTCGACCAACATCTACGCCCAGACGCAGCACATCCGCGGCTGAGGTCGGCACGACGCGAGCGGATAGCGCCGCCCACGAGACGGTCCGGCGGCGCCAGACTGGCCAATGCCCACTTCACCCTGCTCCGCGAATAGTGATCCGGCCCGTCATGCCGGACTAGATCAGATCAAGTCCGGGGTGACGGCAGCGTGGAGGCTTTACAAGAGGGACAGCAACTGAACGCCGCGCGTCCCGGCAGGGGCCGTGCGGCGTTGTCGTCTGTAGGCAACCTTACCGGCCGTCCCTGATCTGCGAGAGCGTGCGCGCCGGGGTGATTGCTTCCGGATCGAGCTTGACCTCGATGATCGACGGCTTGCCGCTCGCGCGTGCCCGCAGGAAGGCAGCCGCGAACTCTTCTGTCCGGCTGACTGTTTCACCATGGCCGCCAAAGGACTTGGCGTATGCCGCGAAATCCGGATTGGTCAGGTCGGTGGCGCTGACGCGGCCCGGATATTCCCGCTCCTGGTGCATGCGGATCGTGCCGTAGATGCCATTGTTGACGACGACGGTGATGATCGGCAGGTTGTAGCGCACCGCCGTCGCAAACTCCTGCCCGTGCATCAGGAAGCAGCCGTCACCGGCAAAGCAGATCACCTCCCGCTGCGGGAACAGTTGCTTGGCCGCCACCGCCGCCGGCAGGCCGTAGCCCATCGAGCCCGAGGTCGGCGCTGCTTGCGTGGCGAAGCGCCGGAAGCGGTGGAACCGGTGCACCCAGGTCGCATAATTGCCGGCGCCGTTGGTGAAGATCGCATCCTCCGGCACGTTTTCCTCGAGCCAGGTCATGATCGGTCCCATCTGCACGTCGCCAGGCCCGGTCTCAGGCGGCGTCGACCAGGCGAGGTAGGCTGCATGCATGGCCTTGGTTCGCTCCGCCCAGCGCGGCGGGGAGGCAGGCGCGAGATCGGCGAGGCTGGCGACGAAGTCCGATGCACCGGCGCAGATCGCAAGCTCCGGCCGATAGACACGGCCGAGTTCGGAGGCATCGGGATGGACATGCACGAGCGTTTGCTTCGGGTAGGGGCTGTCGAGCAGCGTGTAGCCCGATGACGGCATCTCCGAATAGCGGCCGCCGAGCAGGACGACGAGGTCCGCCTCACGGATCTCCTTGCCGAGCGCCGGGTTGATGCCGATGCCGGAATCGCCGGCATAGTTCGGGTGCAGGTGATCGAACAGCATCTGCCGGCGGAACGAGCAGGAAACCGGCAGCGCCCAGCGTTCGGCAAAGGCCGTAATGCCGGCAACGCTATCCTCGTTCCAGCGTGTGCCGCCGAGGATGACGATCGGCCGCTCGGCCTTTTCCAGCAGCGCCCTCAACTGGGCAATCTGCTTCGGCCCCGGATGGGCCTCGACCGGCGTATAGGGCTGTGCAGCCGGCGCCTCGACCGTCTCCGTCAGAATGTCCTCCGGCAGCGCGAGCACAACAGGTCCCGGCCGTCCCGAGGTCGCGACCGCGAAGGCGCGGGTGACGAACTCGGGAATGCGCTTCGGATCGTCGATCTCGGCCACCCACTTGGCGACTTCGGTAAAGGCGCGGCGGTACTCGATCTCCTGGAAGGCCTCCCGCTCGCGCGCCTCGCGCTGGACCTGGCCGATGAACAGGATCATCGGGATCGAATCCTGCCTGGCGATATGCAGGCCGGCGGACGCGTTGGTGGCACCGGGACCGCGGGTGACCATGCAGATGCCGGGCTCGCCGGTCAGGCGGCCCCAGCAGTCGGCCATCATCGCCGCGCCGCCTTCCTGGCGGCAGACGACCACGTCGATGTCGGTGTCATGCAGGGCATCGAGCACCGCAAGGTAGCTCTCGCCGGGCACGCAGGAGATGCGTCGGACGCCGTTGGCGACGAGGGCATCGACGATCAATTGTCCACCGGTTCTCATGGTGTTTCCCTGTGCATTCTTCTCGGTGTTTGTCATGCGGTCTTCCTCCCGGCTTCCAGCGCCTGGAGTTCGGCCAGGATCTCGTCGGTGTGTTCGCCGAGCCGCGGGCTCGGCCGCTCATAGGCCAGCGGTGTTTCGGAAAAGACGATCGGCGTGCGCACGCTCGGGATGCGGTTGCCGTCGCGATCCGGCAGGTCGAGCCGCATGCCGCGCGCCCTGATCTGCGGGTCGTCGAAGGTCTCCGCGATCGAGTTGATCGGCCCGGCAGGGACGCCGTTTTCTTCGCAGGCGGCCAGAAGATCGGTCTTCCTCCAGTTGCGGCTGCGCTCCAGGATCAGGGGCCGCAGTTCCGCGCGATGCTTCACGCGGGATTTGTTGGTGGCGAAACGCTCGTCGGAGGCGAGATCGGCCATGCCGAGCAAGGCGCAGAAGCGCTGGAACTGGCCGTCGTTGCCGACCGCAAGAATCATGTGGCCGTCGGCGGTTTCGATCACCTCGTATGGGGTGATGTTCGGATGCGCATTGCCAAGGCGGGTGGGGGCGGTGCCGGAAACGAGGTAGTTCATGTTCTGGTTCGCCATGACGGCCGACTGCACGTCGAGCAGCGCCATGTCGATCTGCTGGCCCTTGCCCGTCTTCATCACATGGATGAGGGCCGCCTGGATGGCCGTGACCGCGTAGATGCCGGTGAAGATGTCGGCGATCGCCACGCCCGCCTTCATCGGCTCGCCGTCCGGGGCGCCGGTGACCGACATGAAGCCCGACATGCCCTGGACGATGTAGTCGTAGCCGGCGCGGGCGGCATAGGGCCCGTCCTGGCCGAAGCCGGTGATGGAGCAGTAGACGAGCTTCGGATTTTCTGGCGCGAGGCTGTTGTAATCGAGCCCGTATTTCTCAAGCCCGCCGACCTTGAAGTTCTCGATCACGACATCGGCCGTGCGCACCAGCCGGTGGACGATCTCCTGGCCTTCCTTGGTCCGGAAGTCGACGGTGATCGAGCGCTTGTTGCGGTTGGTGGAGTGGTAGTAGGCGGCAGACAGGTTTTCGCCGTCCTTGCCGGTGACGAAGGGAGGGCCCCAGGCGCGGGTGTCGTCGCCGCCGTCAGGGTTTTCGACCTTGATCACGTCCGCGCCGAGGTCGGCCAGCATCTGTCCGGCCCACGGCCCGGCAAGCACGCGCGCGAGCTCGATGACCCGGATTCCGGCAAGCGGCAGGTTCTTCTTGTCCATCGTGTCCTCCATGCCGACACCGTTCGTCGTCAACGGCAATCAATCCTCGGCAATGTATGCTGGATAACAAAAAGGCGCATCGCGAGATAGCATCAACCGGGCATGGGTTGATGCGCGTCCGGACTTAATCGCGCTGCGTTCGGTTCAAACGAGCGGCGGCATCGCGGGGATGGTCGGACGCTTTCTCAACTGGTGCTCGCGCCAGATCACATAGAGGCCGGAGCTGATGATGATCGAGATCCCGCCCCATTTCAGCGGATCGGGCAGGTCGCCGAACACCCACCAACCGAGAATGGTGGCCGAGACGATCTCCAGATATTGCAGCGGTGCCAGCACCGATGCCGGGGCGCTGCGATAGGCATAGGCGCCGAAAATGCCGGAAATGGTGGCGGCGATGCCGGCGCAGATGATGAACAGCGTGGAAACGCCGTGCGGCATGACCGGGGTGAACGCCGTCCAGCCGAAACGGCTGCCGACCAGAAGCGCGATCGCGGCAAAGGCTGCGCCCCAGAGGCCGGTATGCAGCTGCATCGACCAGGGGTCCTCGCTCTGCGCGGCCAGCCGCGTGATCAGGTAGAACACCGCCAGCCCGAACGCGGAAACGACCGGCAGCAACGCAAACAGTCCGACCTCCTGCATGCTTGGCTGGATCACCAGCAGGGCGCCGAGGAAGCCCACGGCACAGGCGGTATAGCGCCGCCAGCCGATCGTCTCCTTCAGGAAGATCGCCCCCAGGATCGTCAGGATGATCGGTTCGACGAAGAAGATCGCGAGTGCGTCTGCAATCTCCATCACGGAAAGAGCCATGACGAACGTGATCATCACGGTCGCGGCCATCAGGCCGCGAAGCGCATGCAGGGCCGATTTCTTCCAGGTCAGGTCGAGCAGGGTGCCGCGCCAGAGAACGACCGGCAGAAGTGTCAGCGCCTGGAAGATGAAGCGGCAAAGGGTGATCACGGCCGCGGGAACCTCCGCCACCGCAAGCTTGGAGAAGAGGTCGATAACCGGCGCGACAAGCACGGAGATGACCATCAGGACAAGCCCGAGCCCCACCTCCTGACGGAGAGCGGACGAAGATGGCGATGCATGTGCGGTCATTTGGATCTACCGGTTCGGCGTTCAGTCAGCGCAATCCTTTGGCACCAGCTGCAAAAATCCGCAATCGGCATTTCTCGCAGGTCCTGCCGCTCCAGCAGCGTCTCATGGCGCAAGCCTCGGTGAACGAGGCAGGTGACGTCGGCAAGGCCGGCCATTTTCAGCCTGTCACCGAGCCAGGCGACGGCGCGGCCGAAATCGGTCGCCGGGTCCTCGTCGCCACCCACGAGATGGATCGGCAATCCGACCGGCAGGCGCGCGATCGCCTTCCTGCTCGCGGCGGCAAACGTCATGGCAAAGACATCGATCCAGAGCGAGACGCTGGCATCGAAGCCACAGAGCGGGTCGGCGATGTACCGGTCGACTTCCGCCGCATCGTGCGAGAGCCAGTCGAAGTCGGTTCGACGGTGCGGAATTTTCTTCGCCCACGCGGAGAAGGTGAGCTCTGGCAAGATCCCGCTCGGCACATCCGATCCCTTCAACATCCGTTCGGCCAGGAGGATGGCTTGCGCAGCGCGGCCGGCGACGCCCGGGTTCAGGTTGGAATTCCAGACGGCAAGTCCGTCGATCAATTCGGGATGCGTTTCTGCGAACAGAAGCGCGAGAAGTCCCCCCATCGAGTGGCCGAACAGGATGATCGGAGATCCCGGATGGTCTTCAATGGCCAGCGCGCGCATCGCGGCCATGTCGTCCAGCGCAAGATGAAATCCGTCTCGATCGGCGAAGCGTCCGATCGGCGCGTCCTGTGCGGTTGTTTCACCGTGTCCGCGATGATCGTGGGCATAGACGTGGAAGCCCGCCGCTGCCAGGCGCTCTGCGAAGGCCTGGTAGCGGCGCGAATACTCGGCAAGCCCATGGCTGATCAGGACCGCGCCTGTGCCCGGACCGCGCGACGGCTCGTGGCGATAGGCGAGCCTCGCCCCCGTCGGGCTTTGCAGGTGCTGGGTTGTGCTGAACATGGTGCTCCGGGCGACATGGGGAGACTGGCGGTGAAAGCATGAAATTGATTTTCCTCCGAAATGCAAATTGCACTTGGTGCGGGTGCAGGGCGCAATCGCCGCCAGCTCTCGTCATCAAAATTTCAGGTTGCAATTCTCCCGCAAATGTTAATTAATGTTTATGGTTTGTTCTGTTTTGGGGGAGGTGTCATGGCAAGGCCCGGATCCACATGCGCGCGAATCACTGCAACATTGCTCCTTCTTGTGTTGGCGGCACCCGCGGCTGCGGTCACCCTGCCGGGCGAACCCGAGGCCGGCGGTGGAAAGCCCAGGACCGCTCATGTGCTGGCACTGACCTGGCACCCGGGTTTCTGCCTGACGAAGCCGAAGGCTCCAGAATGCGTCCGGCCTCCGGAGGGCGCTGAGGAGGCGACACGTCTGTCGCTGCACGGGCTATGGCGGGTCAAGAAGAGCTACTGCGGCATCGATGCGGAGCTGAAAAAGCGCCACCGCTCCAGCAAATGGACGGATCTGCCCAAGCTGGCACTGTCCGAGACGACGGCAATGCGGCTTGCTACAGCCATGCCCGGCGTCGCCTCCGGGCTCGACCGGCATCAGTGGGTGATGAACGGTACCTGCCATGCGGCGACGGCGGAGGATTACTACGGACGATCGCTGGAGATGCTGGACGCCGTCAACACCTCTGCGGTCGGCGCCTTTTTCGAGGCGAAGGCGGGCAAGGCAGTGACGATCGCCGAACTCGCTGCCGCCTTTGATGCCGCATTCGGCGCGGGGACCGGTGAGCGCGTGCAGTTGCGCTGCCGCACGATCGGCGACGAGAGGATCGTCACCGGGTTGACCATCGGGCTGAAGGCGGACGAGGGGGACCTCGGCGGTCTCATTCGGGGCGCTTCGGCCACCAAATCCAGATGCACCGGCGGCCTGGTGGCTCGGGCGGGTGGTGACTGATCCATCCGTCGGGCGGTGCGTTGCCTGCGCCCGATCGCCTCTGCTTCACTGCCACAGCGGCTGTCAATGTCCGAGCGCTCGGGCTGCTGCGACAATTCCCACTGTCTTGGTGCCGCTGCATTGCCGCTGCGGGGGAATTCGCCTACATAGCGGGCAAATTTTCTTCGAATGCGGAGCAGGCGCGCAATGGCACGACAGTTCATCTATCACATGGCAGGGCTCAACAAGGCTTACGGCAACAAGAAGGTTCTGGAGAACATTCACCTTTCCTTCTACCCGGACGCGAAGATCGGCATTCTCGGCCCCAACGGCGCCGGTAAGTCGACGGTGCTGCGGATCATGGCCGGCCTCGACACGGAGTTTACCGGCGAGGCCTGGGTGGCGGAGGGTGCAACCGTCGGCTACCTGCCGCAGGAGCCGCAGCTCGATCCGGCGAAGAACGTTCTGGAAAACGTGATGGAGGGCGTCGCCGCCAAGAAGGCGATCCTCGACCGCTACAACGAGCTGATGATGAACTATTCGGACGAGACGGCCGAAGAGGGCGCCAAGCTCCAGGACATCATCGACAGCCAGAACCTCTGGGACCTCGAAAGCCAGGTCGAGATGGCCATGGATGCGCTGCGCTGCCCGCCGGGCGATGCGGACGTCGGCAATCTGTCCGGCGGTGAAAAGCGTCGCGTCGCGCTCTGCAAGCTGCTGCTGTCTCAGCCGGACCTGCTGCTGCTCGACGAGCCGACCAACCACCTCGACGCCGAGACGATCGCCTGGCTGGAAAAGCACCTGCGCGAATATCCGGGTGCTGTGCTGATGATCACCCACGACCGCTACTTCCTCGACAACGTCACCGGCTGGATTCTCGAGCTCGACCGCGGCCGCGGCATCCCCTACGAGGGCAACTACTCGGCCTACCTCCAGGCCAAGGCCAAGCGCATGCAGCAGGAGGGCCGCGAGGAAGCCACGCGCCAGAAGGCGCTTGCCCGCGAGCAGGAATGGATCGCCTCCAGCCCGAAAGCCCGGCAGGCGAAGTCGAAGGCCCGTATCCGTGCCTATGACGAACTGGTCAAGGCGGCGGCCGACCGCCGTCCCGGCGACGCGCAGATCGTCATCCCCGTCGGCGAGCGTCTCGGCCAGGTGGTCATCGAAGCCGAGAACCTGACGAAGTCCTACGGCGACCGCGTGCTGATCGAGAACCTCACCTTCAAGCTGCCGCCCGGCGGCATCGTCGGCGTCATCGGGCCGAACGGCGCCGGCAAAACGACGCTGTTCCGCATGATCACCGGCCAGGAAAAGCCGGACAGCGGCGAGATCCGCATCGGCGATACGGTCGATCTCGGCTACGTCGACCAGAGCCGCGACGCGCTCGACGGCAACAAGACCGTCTGGGAGGAAATCTCCGGCGGCAACGACGTCATCAAGCTCGGCAAGCACGAGGTCAACTCGCGCGCCTATTGCGGCGCCTTCAACTTCAAGGGCGGCGACCAGCAGCAGAAGGTCGGCACGCTTTCGGGCGGCCAGCGCAACCGCGTCCACCTCGCCAAGATGCTGAAGGCCGGCGGCAACGTCATTCTGCTCGACGAACCGACCAACGACCTGGATACCGAAACGCTGGCCGCCCTCGAGGACGCGCTCGAAAACTTCGCCGGTTGCGCGGTGATCATCAGCCACGACCGCATGTTCCTCGACCGCCTCGCGACCCACATCCTCGCCTTTGAGGGCGACAGCCACGTGGAATGGTTCGAGGGCAACTTCGAGGACTACGAGCAGGACAAGATTCGCCGGCTCGGCCCGGATTCGGTCAATCCGAAGCGCGTCACCTACAAGCGGCTGACCCGCTGAGGATCAAAGGGCAGGGGATGCGGGTCCGCCCAGCGGCCGCTTGCTCTGCGCTCATCTCCATCAAGCCGCCACGGTGGATACCCCGTGGCGGCTTGTCATTGCGGCCTGTGATTGCGGGCATGGCGCGATCGGGCCGGCTCGATCGTTCATTGCGACAGATGGGGCGCGGATAGTCCGGCGCCGAGGGCCGTGGCGACCCGTTCAGGCCGCCTCCTCCGAAGAATGCGCGGCCGACAGGCGAGCACCTCGTTCTGTCGGCATCTCGTTGATTTTGTTGATGCACAGGGCTGGATGCCCAGTTCGTGTCCGGCCGAACCGCTCTTTTGGCATTGTCCACGGTATTCCCGGCTTCGCCGCCGAGCCGTGGAGATTGCGGCTTGCATTTGCGCAATCCGTGACATAAACATATCTTTATGTCTTGATTGGATTGAGGGGCGCAAATGGCGAAGCTCGGCTTGGACGACACCGTGGAAGTGCTGAAGACGGCGGGCGAATCGACGCGGCTGCGCCTCCTGGCGCTTCTCGCCCGCGGCGATCTGACGGTCACGGATCTGACCGATATCCTGGGCCAGTCGCAGCCGCGGATCTCGCGGCATCTGAAGCTTCTCGCCGAGGCGGCGCTGATCAACCGCTACCAGGAGGGCGCCTGGGCCTATTTCCGGCTGAGGCACGAGGGTGCCGCCGTCTCGCTGGCACGACTGCTGCTCGACCGCATCGACGGCGCCGACCCGATCCTGTCCAGGGACGCGGAACGGCTTGCGGTGCTGAAGAAGGCACGCGCGGAAAAGGCGCAGGCCTATTTCAGCCGGAATGCCGCCGAATGGGACGAACTGCGTCGCCTTCATGTGAGCGATGCGGAGGTCGAGGCGGCGCTCCTGCGGCTGATCGGGGATCAGCCGGTCGATGCGTTCCTAGACCTCGGCACCGGCACAGGCCGCATCCTGCAACTGTTTGAGGGGCTTTATCGGCGCGGTGTCGGCGTCGATGCCAGTCGTGACATGCTCGCTGTTGCCCGCGCCAATCTGGACCGCGCCGGGATCACCAAGGCGTCGATCCGGCACGGCGACATTTTCAACCTGCCGCTGGAGCGCGACGAGTTCGACGTGGTGACCATTCATCAGGTCCTGCATTTTCTCGACGAACCGGACGCCGCCATTGCCGAAGCCGCCCGCATGCTCCGGCCGGGCGGGCGGCTGGTGATCATCGATCTTGCCCCGCACGAAATCGAGCATTTGCGCGACGAGCACGCCCATCTGCGATTGGGGTTTTCCCACCAGATCGTTGCGGACTGGCTGCAGCAGGCGGGCCTGGCGCTCGAAAAGACGATCGATCTCAACCCCGCCGACAGCGGGCCGGAGGCGTTGACGGTGACCATTTGGCTGGCGCGCGATCAGAGACCCGCGGACGGCGCCGATGGCGCCGAACCACTCATCGCCATTGGCGGGAGGAATTGAGATGACGAATGGCCTGACCGCGCGCCAACGCAGCGCCCCCACGCTGTCCTTCGAGTTTTTTCCGCCAAGGACCGAGGAGGCCGAGCGCCAGATCTGGGAGACGATCGACGCGTTGACCGCCTACGCACCGAGTTTCGTCTCGGTCACCTACGGGGCCGGCGGGTCCACGCGCGCGCCGACGCTCGCCACCGTGGCGCGCATCATCAGTGACACGCCGCTGTCAGCGGCGGCACACCTGACCTGCGTCGGCGCTACGAAGGAGGACGTGCACGCCGTCATCGACGAGTTCCGGGCTGTCGGCGTCCGCCATTTCGTCGCGTTGCGGGGCGATCCGGCCAGCGGCATCGGTGCCGCCTACCGGCCGCATCCGGGCGGCTACGCCAATGCCGCCGAACTGGTCGCCGGACTGCGCGCGATCGGCGATTTCGAGGTGTCGGTCTCTGCCTATCCGGAGAAGCACCCGGAAAGCTTCGACGTGGCGGCTGACATCGATATGCTGAAGCGCAAGGTCGATGCGGGCGCAACCCGGGCACTGACGCAGTTCTTCTTCGACAACGTCCACTACGAGCGCTACCTCGAGCGGGTCCGTGCGGCCGGGATCGGCATTCCGGTCGTGCCGGGCATCCTGCCGGTCCATCATCTCGCCCAGGTGCAGAAATTCGCGGGGTTATGCGGCGCGACGGTGCCGCAATGGCTTGCCGATCGCCTCGGGCCGCTGGACGGCCAGCCCGACGAGCGGGCGAGGGTCGCCGCGGAACTGGCGGCCCGTCAGGTCGAAGGGCTGATCGCGCTGGGCGTCGACGAATTCCACTTCTACACGATGAACCGGTCGGCGCTCGTGGCATCGGTGCTTGACCAGGTGGGGTTCGAGCGTCGGGAAAACACGGCGCGAAAGACGGCGGCAGGCGCTGCCGCGTGAGAGCACGTGGCCATCAGCCCGGCAGGCCACGTAAAAAACGCATGACCTGGCGGGGTCATGCGTTTCGTGATGGGTCAAGAATGACTTCTCTGCGTTTTTGTCCTTTGGACGACGCTGCCGCTCAGATGAAAATCATGCCGGCGACGAAGAGGAACGCTGCACTGATCATCAGAACATTCAAGGAATGTGTGAGTCCCATGGCTTACCTCCTTGCGTTGCGTGGCCATAATAAGGCGTAAAAATCGCGCTTGAAAAGTTGTTTGTGTGTTGCGCTGCGGTATCACAGGGCTCGCCACACTTTTTCCACAGGCCTAAACAATTGTTCTTTCATCCGAATTTCCGGTCACGGAAAATTCACAAAAGTTTCGCGAGCGTTAACGTGCGTGAGGTGGTTCCAGGCCGCGCTGGGCGAATCGGGGTCCGCCGCAACGATGCCTTCCCTCACATCCGCGCCACCACAGTCGGGGCTAGATGCGCTAAGCGCCTGAAGGGCGAAACCGCTTCAAGGCCCGGCCGTCGAGGATGACAAGACCCAAGAGCACGAGAACGATGCCGGTAGCGCCCGTCGGCGACAGTTGTTCGCCGAGAAAGAGCATTCCGGCGACGATTGCGCTTGGCGGCACGAGCAGTGTGACGAGCGAGGTGTTGGTGGCGCCGGCGGCCGCCATGATTCTGAAGAAGAGAATGTAGGCATAGGCGGTAGAAATGAGCGCCAGGGCCAGGACTGACAGCACGACATTCATCGGCGGCATCGGCAGGGTCCAGGGGTGATCGACAAGGAGCGCCAGCGGCAGGAGAACGGCGGCGGCAGCGGTCAACTGGCCGGCCGCAGTCACAGGTGGGGCGACGCCGCGAAACCGCTTGCCGTAGGTCCCAGCCAAGCCATAGGACATTGCGGCCGCAAGCGGCAGCAGCAGCGACCAGAGCGGCGGCCCCGCGGTCTCGCCGGTGAAGGGCGCAATGGCGCGCGGACCGACCAAAACGGCCGTCCCCGCAAGCCCGACCAGGCAGCCCATGACCTTGGCCGGCGTCATCTTCTCATCGGCGGTCAACCGATTGGCGATGAGAATGGTGAAAATCGGCGTCGTCGCGTTCAGGATCGCCGCCAGCCCGGCGCCGATCTGGGTCTGGCCGGTGAAAATGAGGATGTGCGGGACGACATTGTTGATCAGCCCCATGACGAGGAACTCGCGCCAGCGTTGCCGCAGCACCGGATACAGGCCGAAGCGCCCGGCAAGATAGAGATGGATCGCAAGCGCTGCGATGCCGATCCGCAAAAGCACGAGCGTGATCGGCGTTATGTGTTGCACGGCGACGCGGGCGAAGAAAAACGAGCCACCCCAGATCAGGCCCAGCAGGAACAGCATGGCCCAGGTTTTGGGCGTCATCGTGTAGCCCGGGTTGAGGCTTGCGTGCTGGTTCATGATGGCGTCACCTTCTGCTGTCGTATTGCGCCTGTGGCACAGGACGCGATGTCGCTTTGCCGCATGGCGGTTTGCCTCTGATGTCCGAGTTAGCCTTCCGGGCGCGCGGCAACCACCCGATTCCAGTGCGGAGCAGCGGTCGGCGTGATCATGTTTGAAGGTGCTGCACAAAGCCAGCCTTGCGCTTCGCTCCGAACGAACACAGCAAAAAAAATGCGCCGCGGGAGTCCGCGGCGCCGTGTTGTGGGGGGCGTGCCGCCGCCGGGCGAGCCGGCCCGGCATGCGCGGTTCAAAGCGCGCCGAGCAGGGCGGGGGTCGCCCAGCCGTCGGCGGGCATGCCGAGGCGCAACTGTTCCTTCTGGATCGCGGTGCGCGTGCCGTAACCGAGAATGCCGTCGATCTTGCCGACGTCGTGGCCGAGTTCGGCAAGGCGCGTCTGCAGCGCCTTCATGCTGCTATCGTCCAGCCCTTGCTCCGGCTGGCCTTTTTCATAGGGGGGAGCGCCGGCGAGGCGGGTGGCGAAGTAGGCCGCCGACGTCGTGTAGATGAACGACTGGTTCCATTCGAGATAGACGTCGAAGTTTGGATAGGTGATGAACGCCGGGCCCTTGCGTCCCTGCGGCAGCACCAGCGACGAGGCGAGGTTTGCAAAGCGGGTGTCGCCGTCGCGTGGCCTTACGCCCAGCGCGAACCAGTCGCCCGCGGTCATGCCGGGCTGCAGGCCGGTCTTTTCCCAGGGGAGGTTTTCCGGCAGTGCGACCTCCTGAATCCAGGGTTGCCCCTTGGTGAAGCCGAGATGCTGAATGAACTTCGCCGCCGTCAGGATGGCATCCGCGGCGCTCTGCTTGACATTGACGTGGCCGTCGCGGTCGCCGTCGATACCAAAGGCGATGATGTCCTTGGGCAGCATTTGCACCTGGCCGATTTCGCCTGCCCATGCGCCGGTCGTCGTCGCTGGATCAAGGTCTCCGTGCTGCACCATCTCGATCGCCGCGATCAACTGTGGGCGAAATAGTTCCGGACGGCGGCAGTCGTGCGCCAGCGTCACAAGCGCGTTGCGGGTGTTGAAGTCGCCCTGAACGGCGCCGAAATCCGTTTCCATGGCCCAGAAGGCGGCGATGACCGGGCCCGGAACGCCGAACTCGTGCTCGGCGCGCTGAAAGACGTCGGACAGTTCCTGCAGCTTCTTACGGCCGATGTCGAGGCGCGACTGGCTCACCGTGCGCTTGGAAAATTCCAGAAACGTCTGCCGGAAGACGCCCTGAGCGCGGTCGCGCGAAAGCACCTTCTGGTCCAGGCTTGCGCCAGCGAGCGCGCGATCGACCACGTCGGCTGACACGCCCTTGCCAACGGCCTCGCTCTTCACGCCCTGCAGGAAGGCGCTGAAATCGCCGCCACAGGCCACGGGGGTAGGCTCGGCCGGAGTGTTGTTCTGTTGCGCAAGAGCAGTGCCGGAAAGAAACAACGCCAAGAGGGCGCCGATCGGCAGAATTCTCGATTGCATCGTGGGGGTCCTTTCATTCGGTTGCCCCGGCTTCTCAGATTAATGTGACGGAAGCAAGAACGAAAACGGCGGCGATTCGTCGCCGTCAGATCAAATCTTTCGTGAAGCCACGCGTGTCGGCGAAGGTCGGCGTTTCTACTTCGCGACCTCGGCCACCCAACTGTCCCAGTGCTTGGCCGAGCCGGCAAAGACATTGATATCGGTATCACCGTTGATACCGGGAACGACGCCGGTGCTGGTGTATTGCCAGAAGGTCCACTTGCGGCCATAGACATTGTCCGGATGGTCCGCAACCGAGCGCAGCCAGAGATGATAGTTGCCGAAATAGCCGACCATGTTCTGGCGATGGAAATCGACGGTCGTGTAGATGATCGGGCGCTTGCCGTAGTGGGATTCGATCCGGTCGAGGAAGCGTTGCAGGTCCGCGCGCACGACTTCGGGCGGGGGGCGCTTGCGGCACGTCGGCGATGCCGGGTTCCATTCGGCATCGAGCACCGGCGGCAGCAGTGCGGCGCTCTTCGGCACGTTGCTGATGAACCAGTCCGCCTGGTCGTCGGGCGTCGAGCAGAAGTAGTAGAAGTGGTATGGCGCGTGAGCAACGCCGGCGGTCTTTGCCCCGCGCCAGTAGTCGTCGAAGCGTTGATCGATCCGGTCCGTGCCTTCGGTGGCCTTGATGAAGGCGAACGAAACACCGGAGTCCTTCACGGTCGGCCAGTCGATGTCGCCGTTCCACTTGGATATGTCGATGCCGTGCACTTCGTGCGCATGCGGGGTGCGCAAGCCGAAATCCTGGGGATCCTTGTCCTTGAAGCGCGGCTGCGTCGATGGGGTGGAGACGAGATCGTAGTCGGTCATCGAGCACGATGCCGTGAGGAGGGCAAGCGGCAGGAGGGCCACAATGAACCGGCGCATGAACGTCCTAGCTAGAGAAGTTCCGGGATACTGCCTGTCACCTGAGATTCGGTAAAGGGCCTCGCGCTTGCTGCGCGAGGCCCCTCTCATTTGATTGTGGCAAATTTTCCAGTGACTGGGCGCAGTGGCCGGCACTGAGGTCCGCCGGCCGGCCACCGCGAGGTCATCAGAACTTCCAGCCGACGCCGAGCATGAGCGAGTTGCTGCTCAGGTCGGTGTTGACGCCCATCAGGTTCTTGTCGCCGTAATCGGTGTAGCGATATTCGGCGCGGCCGATCAGGTTATCGGTAAACGCGTGCTCGAGGCCGGCGCCGATCGTCCAGCCGTTGAAGGTCTTGTCGTCGCTGTCGCCGGTCTGACGATCGGTCAGCTCGGCGTTGGTGAAGGCATAGCCGCCGGTCCCGTACACCAGCGTACGATCAAACGCATAACCGAGACGGGCGCGCAGCGATCCGCTCCAGTTCGTCTCGAGCTCCATCGGCACGCCGCCGAGGTCGAACTTGTCGCTGTTCCAGTCGTACTTCACGTCGCCTTCAAGGCCCATCACCCACGGACCCGTCTGGTAGTTGTAGCCGGTGTAGCCGCCGAGGGCCCAGCCATCCAAACCCGGGCTGACCGAGTCGCCTGAGCCATCCGCTTCGGCATCGGTCCAGCCGTAGCCGGTCATCGCACCGACATAGAAACCGTTCCAGTCATAGATACCCGAGACTTCGGTGATCACTGGCGCCACCGGAGCCTCGACCGGGGCGAGATCGGCCGCCCGGACCGACGTTGCCGCAGTGGCGAACACAAGTGCGGCAGCACCGATGTAGAGTGATTTCATGGTTGTCTTCCTTCTGCTTCGAACCATGCAAACGCAGCCCCAAGCGTCAGCAAACGAGATACACAACCCCTCTCACGCCGAAGGGGTCACACAGAAAGAAGCACAAATTCGGGCAGTCAGGCGGGTTGCGGCAGATCGCCGGTCAGGCTGGCATTTTTGCAACACCGATCCAGGCGTAGCCGCCATAAGGCGTCGCCGTCTGCAGCGTTGCGCCTCTACGCTCCGCTGCGCTGCGCATCACCTCGAACAGGTCGGCGCGTGGATGGACGTGAAACCGCTCAAGCCAACCCCGCAAAAGGCGGCGGAAGAGGCGCGGCAGGCGCTCCTGCTGGCCGAAATCGACGACATGCAGCGATCCGCCGGGCTTCAGCGCGGCGAGAGAGCATTCGATCGCGCGTTCCCACGCGGGGATCATCGAGAGGGCATAGGAAATGACGATGTGATCGAAACCGGTTTCGCCGAACTCGCCGGCAGAAAAACTCGCGGCATCGGCGACACGCAGTTGCGGCGCGGTTGCCGCCTCGCGGGCAAATCGCCTGTGCGCCGTCTCCAGCATCGCTTTCGAGATGTCGAGGCCGAAGAAGCGGGAACGCGGGTACAGGCGCGCCATCTGCTCGATATTGCGCCCGGTACCGCAGCCCACCTCCAGGATCGACTGTCCCGCCTTTGCCGAGATCTGCTGGAGCAGCCGGTCGCGACCGAACAGATAGTATTTGCGCGTCAGGTCGTAGAGGTGGCGCTGATAGCGATACTGCCGGTCCATCCGCTCGGCGTGGCTGGTAGCGGATTGCATCTGGCGAAGATCGGGGTCCGCCGACATCAGGCCCGCTTCCGGTAGATGTGGAAGCCGCCGTAGATGGCGGAGCGGTCCCGCATGCCAAGCGCGACAGAGCGCTCGCGCTCATAGGTCCAGAGATCGAGAAGGGCGGGCGAGAGCTTGCCGTCGAGGATGCTTTTTTCGGCTGCCGTTCGGAAGATGACGATCGCGCCTTGTGAAGCGGTTCGGGAAATCTCGCTCCAGAGCGCATTGATCTGGTTTTCGTTCATCCAGTCCTGGGCATCGAGCAGCACGAAGCGATCGACCGACGCTGCCGGCTTGGCGGCCAGAAGCTCGGTGAAACTTGCGTGATGGACGCGAACCCGGCCGGCATTGGCGCGTATCGCAGCGTAATGGTCGGCCCGCAGATAATCCGGCGGCATGCCTTCCTGCTTCTCCGGATAGCGCCGCGCAAATGCCTGCCAGGCGAAATAGTTGTCCTTCAGCGGGAAATGACAGGTCAGCTTTTCAAGGCGTCGCTTCAGGACCGGCGCAAGCGAGTTGTCCTCGCTGAGGCTCGCGAGTTCGTCGAACTGTTGCGGCGGGATGCCGAGGCCGAACAGGGATGCCTTGCGCGACGTCATCCAGCGAATCAGCGGGCGATCGAAGAGGGGGGCGATGCGGGTCTCGAAGAACTGGCGCTGCTCGCGCAGCGAACGGGCCTCGACAAACTCGCGCGGATCGAGACCGTGGAGCCGCGCGACGATGTGGCCGAGCAGGATGAAGCGACCGAGCAGGCCGGCGCGATAGATGTTGCGAGTGAAGACGTCGACGCGGCGTCGGCCGAAAGCGTCACGACCGTTCCAGTAGTCACGCGTCTGCACATCGAGCATCGGTTCGATGAACATGGAGTAGGCTTCGCGGTTGTTCGTCGCGTGGTTTCCAGCGAGGAAGCGGGTGACGTCGGCATGCGACGGCAGATGCCGGAAGGCTGCCAGCTTCAGCCGGTTCAGAGCAATATGGTGGGGATTGAGGTCGACGACGTCGATCGCTTCCGGTGCGCGGGACAGATAGGCGAGCATGTTGCAGCCACCCGAACCGATGGTCACGATCCGGTGTCCGGCGGACAGTTCCATGGCTTCGATGTCGACGGCCGGATCTTCCCAGATCTGTGGGTAGACGAGCCCGGAGAAGAGCAATCCGAAGAGGCGTTCGGAGAGCCCCTCCAGTGTGCCGGCACGGTGTTGAAGCAGTGCCGCCTTCAGCTTTTTATTGCGCCCGTATCCCGCGTTCCTGGCCAGTTCGCTCATAGCACCATCTCGTTCGGTGGATCTGTCGAAGCGATAGCTGTCGTGCGCTACAGTTTGATGACTGCGGCCCGCGGGATTGCGAGCGCCGCAATGGTATCCTTGGGGCTTTTCTTGGAGGCCAATTTTTGATTGTCTGCGTGCGAACGAGGGCAGGCAATGGCACGATATTGGCGGGCTGCGGCGAGGACACTGTTCGGTGGCTGTGTCTTTCTGGCGATCACAGGCAGTTGGCTGATCGTTCAGCCGCCGGAGCTGCTGCGGGTGGGATCGTCCTATGCGGCCAAGATCGTTTGCTCCAACGTCTTTCTCGCCCGGCGGGATCCCGCCGTCGTGCTCGAAGACGTGCAGGCGCCGGGCCATCCGCTGCTGCGGCTGATGCGCCAGTCCGTCGATTACTCGGAAATGACCGTCACCGCGTCGCTGCTCGGATTGTTTGCGCCGGGATATGCGGCCTACCGCGAAGGCTTCGGCTGCACATCGGTGCCGGACGGCGATGTCCTGGCCGCCCGAGAGGGGGTGGCCGAGGTCTCCCTTCCGAAGGTCGCGCCGGAGCCCGCCGATCTCGCGTGGCCGGAGGGCGGGGGTGGCAACGCCGATCCTCGCATCGCAAGCATTCTGGACGATCCGGCATTGCTCGGCCCCGGCGTGCGCGGCGTCGTGGTGATCCATGACGGCCAGCTCGTCGGCGAACGCTATGGCGACGGATTCTCAGCCGATACGCCGCTGCTCGGCTGGTCGCTGACCAAGACCGTCAATGCGGCACTTGTCGGCCGACTGATGCAGCAAGGGCGACTGTCGCCGGCGCAGGCGGGTCTCTTTCCTGAATGGCAGGCCGACGCGCGCGCAAAGATCACCGTTGCCGACCTGCTGGCAATGCAGAGCGGCCTGGCCTTCGACGAGGACTACGGCGATGTCACCGATGTGACGAGGATGCTGTTTCTGGAGCCGAACATGGCCCGGTTTGCCGCCTCGTTTCCGCTTGCGGCCAATCCGGGCGAAAAGTTCAACTATTCCAGCGGGACCGCTATCCTGCTTTCGCACGTCTTCATGAATGCGCTCGGGGATCGATGGCAGGCGCTGTCCTATCCGGCGACGGCTCTGTTCGCACCGCTCGGCATGCGCAGCGCGGTGATGGAGACGGACGAGACGGGCATCTTTGCCGGTTCGTCCTACATGTATGCGACGGCACGCGACTGGGCGCGCTTTGCCCAGCTGTTGCTCAATGACGGCCAGTGGAAGGGAGTGCGGTTGCTGCCGGAGGGTTTTGTAAAGGCGATGGGAACGCCGACGTCCGTCTCTGACGGTGCCTACAGCCACGCGCAAAGCTGGATTCACGGGCCCGGCGATGTGCCGAACGCGCAATACGGATTGCCGCAGGATACGTTCTGGATGCTCGGCCATGACGGTCAGGCGATCGCGCTGATTCCGTCCAGAAACCTTGCCGTCGTCCGCCTCGGACTGACGCCCGCCGCTCTCCGCTATCGGCCGCAGGAACTTTTGAAACGGATCGTCGACACGCTCGACCGTGGGGCCGACCGCGGGGCGTGAGCCGCCTATTTCAGGCCGGTTTCCTCGAGAAGACCCTTGCGCTTGGCGGTGTAGTAGTAGCCGCTGGCATAAAGGCGGACGGCGCCGTCGTGCTGGTTGTCGGCCACCATCCAGGCGCCGCGCAGATATTTGGCGCCGTACTTGATGTTTGTCTCGGCGTCGAACAGGCCGTCCGGGGTGCCGGTGTACCCCATGCCCTTGGCCGTGTTGTAGCGGATCTGCATCAGGCCGTAATTGCCCCGACTATAGGCCTTGGGATTGTAGCGGCTTTCGCGCTTGATCACGCGATGCAACAGCGCTTCAGGGATCTCATAGAGTGCTGCGTATTTGGTGACGAGGGCGTCTATCGGCGTTCCGGATTTCTCGAAGGCTTGGGAAGCCTGGGGAGCACCCGGTTGGGCCTGGGGCGCTGCAAACGCAACCGGCTGGAAGGTCGGCTTGGCCATCGGGATGATCTGGTGCGAAGCGACCAACTGTTCGAGCCCCTCCGGTTCGCCGGTGTCGAAACCGGGCTCCATCACCGCAGCTTCAAACGAGGCCGGCATGAATTTCTGGGAGGAGGGGGTGGCACTGGTCGGAACGGGAATTGCCGATGCGATCTGAGCGACGTCGCCTTCGGCGGGCGAGGGCGAGGGCGCGGCCGAGGCAAGCGTCAGTTCGGCGTTGCTTGCGCGCGTCGCCTCGATGGCTGCCGTCAGGGCCTGAGCGCCATCATTTTCCGTTGCCGGATCGGCAAGCGGGGCCGGCAGCGCGTAGGCGGTCATTTCCGTGCCGGGCTTGGCGATCGGCATCACCGTCTGCGCCGAAGCCATCTCCTCGACCGGGGTCTCGATCACGCTGGCGCAGCCGCCCAACACCAGCAGGGCGGTGCCGCACCCGGCCGACAGGAAACGCTTTGCAGAGATTGGGAATCTGTCCGTCATCAGTCGCTCTCGTTCTGCCTTGAGGCTCGGAAACGGAGCGTTTCCGGCGTGGATGCAAATCAACGGCGCTTCGACCGTGCCCCGTCAAATAGCCGATCGCGCGGCCTCGGGCAACCCGAGACGCCGCGCAAGTGTCACGCCGCCGCCCGTCGAAGCCCGGCAGTCAGCAGCCCGGCGCCGATCAGAAGCGATCCGCCGACGCGGTTCACCACCTTCTGGACACTGGGTTTGCGGATGGTGCCGCGTGCCGCCGAAGCCATGAGCGCATAGACCGTGGCGTTCGCCGTGGCGAGCACGAGGAAGGTGATCTCGAAGATCACCATTTGCGGCAGGACCGGCCGCGAAAGGTCGAGAAACTGCGGCAGGAAGGCGACGAAGAAGACGATGCTCTTGGGGTTCAGCGCCGTCACGACATAGGCATGCGCAAAGATTCGGTACGGTCGTTCTTCCGTCGCCCTTCCGTTGTCCATGCCATCCGTTCCGGCGATCGGCGCTCGCCAGAGCTTGATGCCGAGCCAGACGAGATAGGCTGCCCCGATCCACTTCAGGCCGGTGAAGATTGCAGCCGAGGTCGCCAGCAGCGCGCCGAGGCCGAGCATCGAGGCGGTCATGGCGGTGAAGTCGCCGAGGGCGACGCCGGCGACGGTCGCGCCGGTGGTTCTGCGACCGTGTCCCAGTGCGTAGGAGATGACGAGCAGGATGGTCGGTCCGGGGATCGCCAACATGATGGAGGAGGCTGCGGCAAAGGCGAGCCAGTGCTCGAAGGACATGAAATGAAAGCTCCCCTGAACGTTGGTTCAGGGGAGCAAGCCATCTGCGCGAGACGGCGTCAAGATGCAATCTCAGGTCCGGGGCCCCTTATGGTCCTCAGCCGGCCGGCGTCCATTTCTGGCCGATGGCGTCCATCATGTCGCCGAACCATTGCACGCTGGTATCGAAGTGCTTGCCGCCCTTGATGCGCGGGAACTCGATCGTACGCAGCTTGCCGTTCTGGCCCTCGTCGTGACCGGTCACGCCCGAGACCTTGTTGAGGGCGCTCTCGACGGCGAGGTCGACCATGCTCTGGATCAGCCGCAGGTCGTCGCGGTTGGCGGGGGCGGAACGGGCATAGTAACCCGACTTCTGCACCATCGCGCGCTCGGCGCCGAGGAGGGCGGCAAACTGCTTGGAGAACCAGTTTCCGACATTGATCGTGTCGATCTTCACGTGGCCGAACGCATCGCGCTTGACGGTCTCGCCGGCCGCTTCCCGCTCCGCGACAATCGCGTCGAGGCAGGCGCCTTCGGACACGAACAGGGTGACGAACCCGTTCCTCTCCATCTCCTTTCTCAGGCGTTCGGCTTCGGCCTGAAGGTCGAAGGTCATTTCAGGCAGGTACAGGCCGTCGATGTTCTTCATCTGCGCATTCATCAGGAAGCCCTCGACATAGTCGTTGCCGGCGGTCTTCTGCATGTAGGCGCGCGCGGTCGCGGCGGTGAGCCAGCCGCAATGCCGTCCCATCACCTCGTGCACGACCAGCGTCTTCGGGGCAGCACTCTGTTCGTTGGAGACGTTGTCGAAGAAGCCGGCGCCGACTTCGGCTGCCGTCCAGGCGCCGAGCGACTGCCGGATCGGCACGACGTCGTTGTCGACCGTTTTCGGCAGTCCGACCACGGTGAGGTTGTAGCCGTTGGCGCCCAGATAGGCCGCAAGATCGGCCGCCGTCGTGTTGGTGTCGTCGCCGCCGATCGTGTGCAGGATCGTCACGCCGTCACGGGCGAGCCGCTCGGCTGCGACGCGCAAGGGGTTTTCGCCTTCCTTGACCAGGCCGCGCTTGACGCAGTCGGCAGTGTTCGTCAGCTTGACGCGGCTGTTGCCGATCGGCGAGCCGCCATAGCGATGAAGCAGGTAGGCCTTTTCGCGCATCTGCGGCGTGATCTCGATGCTGTCGCCCAACAGCACGCCCTGGTATCCCGACCGATACGCGATCAGCTCGATTTCCGGTGCGATGTCGGTGTAACGCTCGATGAGCCCGCCCACTGCGGATGAGAGACAGGGCGCCAGGCCCCCTGCGGTGAGCATTGCAACTTTTTGATTGGCCATGATACCTCCTCGCCGAACGATCAGGTCGGTCGGCGGATGTCTACTCCAGATTCCGCAACAGGGGAATCACCGATCAGTACATAACCGCTTTCAATGACGGATTGTACGGCCCGATCAGGCTCGGCCAGTCTCGGGAACCGCTGTCGCTGCGGTGCGCGAGATCTTTGCCTTGCGTCCGAGCCAGACAACGAAGGCGACGGCGAGTGCAAAGCCGACGGTCGACGGTCCGACCGCCTCGCCGAGCAGGAGCGAAGAAATCGCGAGCGTGACGAATGTCTGGAACAACTGCACCTGCGCCACCCGCGCTATCCCGCCGAGGGCGAGACCGGCATTCCAGAAGATGAAACCGCCGAACATCGACAGCAGACCGAGATAGAGGATCGCGCCGTATTGCGCGGAGCCCGGCGCGAAGATGCCGGTATCGGCAACGAGCAGCGTGCCGGCGAGCGTGAAGGGCGAGCAGAGCACGAGCGCCCAGCCGATGACCTCCCAGCCCGGCAATTCACGTGCCAGCTTGCCGGAGAGCACGTAGGAGACCGAGGCCGCGATGGCGGCGAGGAAAAGCCAGAGGTCTCCGGGGCCAAGATGGAAACGGCTCTCACCCAGCGAAAAGGCGGCGACGAGGACCGAGCCGGCGATGCCGCACAGCCAGAACAGCGGCCCCGGGCGCTCTCCGTCGATAATCGCGGCAAAGATCGAGGTCAGCAGTGGAAGAATGCCGAGCACGACACCACCATGGCTCGCCGGGATCGTCTGCAATGCGATCGAGGAGAAGATCGGAAAGCCGAAGACGGCGCAGATGCCAACGCCGGCAAGGGTCGGCAGGTGTTTCCACGGAAGCGGTCGTCTCAGGACGAGGAGGGCGGCGCCGGCCGCCACAGCCGCCAGCAAGGCGCGGCTGAAGGTGACGAACAGGGGGCTGAAGCCTTCGAGCGCCACGCGGGTCATCGGCAGCGTGGCGCCGAAAATCGTCACGCCGACGAGGCCCAGCAACATGCCCGCGGCTTGATTGGACAGGAAGCGCACGTCGCGGTTACCTCGCAAAATTCGTTCGATCGAATGCCTGCTCCCACTCCAGGGCGCGATCGTCCAATTCATTCTGCTGATCGTGCGATCACACATTGGAATGGAACCACTTTATGAGGGCCATCAAAATAGCGTGAATCAGGTTGTAGCCGCAAGGCAACGGCTTGCTTTCGCCATCAATGTCTGATCAAGATCACTATATGTTCTCATACGTGGGCAGTTGCTTGATGTCTTCCATCTGGGACCGGCTGGTTGGTATGGTCGCGGAGGCGGCCAGCAATGCGCTTTCGGGCGTCATCGAGGCGGTGCGGACCCTGTTCGAGGGCGACCCGGAGACGCGCAGGGAAGTTGCGTTTTCCGTCGCCATGATCGCGCTGTCGGCCAAGATGGCCAAGGCCGACGGGGTCGTCACGACCGCTGAGGTCGATGCCTTCAAGGACATCTTCAAGTTTCCCTCCGACCAGGCGGCAAACGTCGCACGCCTCTACAATCTCGCCCGCCAGGACGTGGCCGGGTTCGAGGCCTATGCCGAAAAGATGGCGGCGCTTTGTGTTTCCTGCGAGCGCAATTGCCCGATCCTGGAGGATATCGTCGACGGCCTGTTCCACATTGCCAAGGCGGACGGGCTGATCCACGAGCAGGAAATGGCGTTTCTGTCGCGGGTCGCCGAAATCTTCGGCATGGCGGCCGAGCGATTCGAGCAGATCACCGAGCGGCATGTGCATATCGGTGGGCGTGATCCCTACAAGGTCCTCGGCGTCTCCCCGCAGGATGACTTCCCGACCATTCGCAAGCGCTATCGCGTCCTGGCCTCGGAACATCATCCCGACAGTTTGATGGCGCGGGGCGTTCCCACCGAGTTCCAGCGGATCGCGAACGACCGGATGGCCGCTCTCAATGCCGCCTATGCGGCGATCGAAAAAGACCGTCAGGCGGCATGACGGCGTTCGCTCCCGACTTTTCCGGCGCCACGGTGGTGCCGTCTCCAAATCACGGCGAACGCGCCGGCGGACGGCGCCCGGATATGATCGTCCTCCACTATACCGGCATGGACAGCGCCGACGGCGCTCTCGCCTGGCTCTGCTCGGCAGAGAGTCAGGTCTCCAGCCATTACTTCGTGCACGAGGACGGGCGCGTCCTGCAACTTGTGCCCGAGCAGCGCCGTGCCTGGCATGCGGGCAAGAGCCAATGGAAGGGCGAGTCGGACATCAATTCGGCCTCGATCGGTATCGAAATCGTCAATCCGGGCCATCCGGGCGGTCTGCCTGATTACCCTGAAGCTCAGATCGCGGCCGTTGCCGAACTGTGTCGAGACTGTGTCGAAAGGTGGGGGGTGGCACCCGAGAGGGTACTGGCACACAGCGATGTTGCCCCCATTCGCAAGGTCGATCCGGGTGAAAATTTCCCCTGGGCGAAGCTGCATGCGGCAGGAGTCGGTCACTGGGTCGAACCCGCGCCGATCTCTGGGGGCCGCTTCTTCCAGCGCGGCGACCAGGGCCCTCCCGTCGAAGCGCTCCAGGCGATGCTTGCGCTTTACGGTTATGCTACTGGAATCACCGGTGTTTTCGACGCCCGAACCGAAGGCGACGTCAGCGCCTTTCAGCGCCATTTTCGGCCCGAACGGGTTGATGGCATCGCTGATTTTTCGACGATCGACACGCTGCATCGGCTGTTGACGGCGTTGCCGAGACGGCGCGAATTCTCGATCTGATTATCACGAAATATTTCATTCTGTAACGCAAGTTTAACATTTCGCCACATCCTGACCGGATTGGGAATGTCTTTTCCCGCTGCCTTCGATCCGGTCGCTAACAGGTTGCTCCCAACGGCCTTCCGACACGACGGATCGAGGTTCAGGCGTTCGCCGGCGGGAGGTAGGGCCTCTTCCGCGACTGTCCTGGGTCCGCTGTTCTGACGAACCTTGGACCGCTTCACGACGTTTCGATCCCAGCGCGGGGTTTCGGTCGATGGGCCGGAACCTCAAGGCCTAGCCGTGCGCCCATATGAATGGAGACACTGGAAGACATGACGAATTCGATTACGGCCGCGGGGGCGGCTTGCCTTATTGCCCTTCTGACGCAGGCGGTGTCGGCCAAGGCTGAACCGCTCCCTGGTGTCCCTGAAAGCAGGCCCCTGAAGACCGTGACCCGGACCACCGGCTATGCGTCGATGGGGGCGCCGGCCAGCTATTCCACGCTGATCAAGACCTATGCGCGGCAGTATGGGGTTCCGGTTGATCTCGCCCATGCCGTCGTTCGCGTCGAAAGCAATTTCAATGCGAAAGCGCGCGGTAGCGCAGGTGAAATCGGCCTGATGCAGATCAAGCCGGCGACGGCCCGGATGATGGGCTACCAGGGCCATGCCAAGGGCCTCTACGACCCGGAAACGAACATCAAGTTCGGGATGAAGTACCTCGCCGTGGCGCACGACCTGAGCGGCGGTACGACCTGCGGCACAATCCTGAAGTACAATGCCGGCCATGGCGCCAAGCGCATGAACCCGGTGTCCAAGCGCTATTGTGGCAAGGTCCAGAGCCTGCTCGACTAATAGACTGCTGGCAGCCGTCGTCAGAGGAGTGGCCCGCACGATGGTGCCCCGCCTTGTCCGTGCCGGCGATTTTTCTGGTCATCGCCGGTCCATTCCGATAAGGAGCGCGAGCCAGTTGGCCGGGCAGCCGCGCCCCGCTACGGCCGAAAGGCTGCGGGGTGAGGAAAGTCCGGGCTCCACGGAAACACGGTGCCGGATAACGTCCGGCGGGGGCGACCCCAGGGAAAGTGCCACAGAAAGCAAACCGCCTTCTTCGGAAGGTAAGGGTGAAAGGGTGGGGTAAGAGCCCACCGCGGCCATGGCAACATGGGCGGCACGGCAAACCCCACCGGGAGCAAGACCGAATAGGGATGACGAGGACGGCGCGAGCCGTCCAGCCCGTTTCCGGGCCGGTCATCCGGGTGGGTTGCACGAGGCCGGGCGCAAGTCCGGTCCCAGATGAATGGCTGCCACGTTCCGGCGTCAGCCGGAGCCATACAGAACCCGGCTTACAGGCCAACTGGCGATTTCTTTTCGCGCGGCGTGGATGTGCCATCATGATCTGCGCGCCCCGGCGCCGCCGGCATCATTCATAAATCCCATCCCTTGATGTCGAGGCACGATTTGCTGCCGCAGCTGTTGCCGGATCGGTGTCTCGATCCCGAATTTCCATTGAATCCAACGCCTTGATCCGGGCAGCCGTAACCATTCGTTAAACTTAACGGCTCATAAACATTTGATGGTCTCACTGCGGGAACCGGCCTGTTCCCATTGACGCCCAAATGGTCCCATGGTATCCCATCAACATACCGCACAGGGGCGAATGATCGCCCGTTCATCGCAAAGTAAAGAAGTGCTCCGGCAGGGGCTGGCGCGGCGTGATGTCGTCGTGCCAGGCGCGATTCGTGCGGTTGGGTTCTGTGTGGATTTTCCGGTGCCTGCTGTTTTGGTGCCGGTCAGGGAAGCGGCTGTATGGCGTCATGAACCGGTTCCTGTCGAATGCGACAAACAGGATCGATGCGAAGGGGAGGGTCTCTGTGCCTTCAGCCTTCCGGGCGGTCCTTGCGCAGCGCGACGTCCGGGAGCTCTATTGCTTCCAGGATTTTGTTTTTCCGGCGATCAGCGTCGGTGGTCCGGATCTGCTCGACCGCTTCGAGCGACAGATCGCCAGCGAGGATCCATTTTCGCCGGAGGCGAACGAGATGTCGCTCCTGATTCATGGGGGCGGGGTCTTCATGCGGCTCGATTCCGAAGGGCGGTTGACGGTTACGGATTTCATTCGCGACTTCACCGGCATCACAACGGATGTGACCTTCGTCGGTCGGGCCGATCATTTTCAGCTTTGGGCGCCGCAGACGTTCGAGGCGATGCAGGCGGCGGCCAGGACGGAGCGCAGATCGCGAGGTCTGGGCTCAAAATAAAGTGGAGAAGCGGGATGTCGGCGGAAATTGGCGGAGGCAATCCTGATGCCGATGGCGGACCGGTCCGTCACATCCCGGTTCTTCTGAGCGAGGTGATCGAAGCGCTCCAGCCGCGTCCGGGGCAAGTTATCCTCGATGGTACGTTCGGTGCCGGTGGCTACACCTCCGCCATTCTCGATAGGGGCGCCTCGGTGATCGCGCTGGACCGCGATCCGAGCGCGATCGAGGCCGGGCAGGCGCTGGTCGCCGCATCCGGTGGCCGTCTGTCACTGATCCATGCGCAGTTCTCCGACCTTGCTCGCCATGCGCCTCCCGGTGGGCTGGACGGTGTCGTGCTCGACATCGGCGTATCCTCCATGCAGCTCGACGAGGCCGAGCGGGGCTTTTCGTTCCAGAAAAACGGCCCGCTCGACATGCGCATGTCGAGCGCCGGTGTGTCCGCCGCCGACGTCGTCAATCGGGCGAAGGTCACCGATCTGATCCGCATCTTCGGCTTCCTCGGCGAGGAGAAGCAGGCGGGCCGGATTGCGCGAGCGATCGAGAAGCGCCGGGCGGAACAGCCTTTCGCAACCACCCGTGACCTTGCCGGGCTGATCGAGATTGTCACGCCGCGCAAGGCAAAGGACAAGATCCATCCCGCGACGCGCGTTTTCCAGGCGCTGCGCATCTTCGTCAACGACGAACTGGGTGAACTGGCGCGGGCACTGTTTGCCGCCGAACGCGTGCTCAAGCCGGGCGGGCGCCTCGTCGTCGTCAGCTTTCACTCGCTCGAGGATCGGATCGTCAAGAAATTCTTCCAGGATCGTTCCGGCCGCACGACCGGCTCGCGTCATTTGCCGGAACTAATTAAGCGAGACGTAATCTTCGCGCCAGTTGGCAAGTCCATGATCGCTGCCAGTGAAGAGGAAGCGGCGGCCAATCCGCGCGCCCGCTCGGCGAAGTTGCGGGCCGGCAAGCGCACGACGGCGCCGTCAGGAGCGGATGACTTGTCCATATTCGACCTGCCCGAGCTTGCAACTCTTGAGAAGATTGGAGGCTGACGGATGTTCCGTACCTTTGATGTCATCCTCGTTGTCGTCATGACCGCCGCCGCGACCGTCACCTACACGATCAAGCACAAGGCCGAGAACAAGCTCGAGGAAGTCCGCAAGCTCGACGCCGAGATCCGGCTCGAGGAGCATACGATCGATCTCCTGCGTGCCGATTGGGCGCTGCTGACCCAGCCGGCGCGCCTCAACCGGCTGGTAAAGGTCTATGATCAGGACCTTCAACTGGTTCCGACGGAATCGACCCAGTTGGCGCAACCGGTGGAACTGCCGATGCGCACGGCCGATCTTCCCGCCATCGAGGACGAGGGCGGGGCAGGCGAGAACATCGCCAAGACAAAGGACGCCCCCAAGGGGACGGACAAGATCGCAACGGGTTCGGTGGCGCGCTGATGTCGTTTCTCTCCCGCATTATGGATGTGAAGAGCAAGGCTCACTTTTCGCATGGCGGCGCCGGGCGGCCGGCAAACCGGGCCGATACCACCGCCTTCCAGGGCCATCGCAAACGCAGTGGCAAGCAGGCACGCAGCCGGGTCGCCGTTATCATGGCGTGTTTCGGGCTGGCCTATTGCGTGGTTGGCGGACGCCTCGTCCAATATGGCATGACCATGTCGGAATCGGTCTCCAGCATTGGTCCCGCCGACAATCTGCTCGCGTCACGCCCCGACATCATCGACCGCAATGGCGAGATTCTGGCGACCGACATCCGCACCGTTTCGCTCTATGCCGAGCCGCACAAGATAGTGGATGCGGACGAGGCGCTCGAAATGCTCCAGACGGTGCTGCCGGACCTGGATCCGAAGGGAACCTACAAGAAGCTCACCGCCAACTCGCGCTTCCAGTGGCTGCAGCGACAGCTGACGCCGAAGCAGCAAAGCCGCATCCTGGCGCTCGGTATACCGGGTGTCGGCTTCCGCCCGGAAAAGCGCCGCTTCTATCCCAACGGCTCGGCCGCCGCCCATATCGTCGGCTACGTCAACATCGACAACCGCGGCATTGCCGGCATGGAGCGCTATATCGATAACCAGGGGCTTGCCGATCTTGCGGCGATCGGCATGACCAGCGACGCGAAGATGGAGCCGGTCCGGCTCTCGATCGATCTGCGCGTGCAGTCGATGTTGCACGACGTCCTGGTCAACTCCGTGCAGAAATACGAGGCGGAAGCCGCCGGCGGCGTGGTCCTCGATGTCCACACCGGCGAGGTGCTGGCCATGGCGTCCGTACCGGACTACGACCCGAACAATCCGGCCGAGAGCGCCAAGGACGGTTGGCTCAACCGCATGTCGGATGGCACCTTCGAGATGGGCTCGACGTTCAAGATCTTCACGACGGCGATGGCGCTCGACTCGGGCAAGGTCAAGCTGTCGGACAGCTTCGATGCGACCAATCCGATTCGCATCGGCGGCTTCACGATCAAGGATTTTCACGGCAAGCGTCGCGTGCTGACGGTGCCCGAGATCTTCCGCTACTCTTCCAACATCGGCACCGCCAAGATGGCCGATGTCGTCGGTATCCCGGCGCAGCAGGAATTCCTCACCCGCCTCGGACTGTTGACCAAGATGCAGACCGAACTTCCGGAGGTGAAGGCGCCCACCCAGCCGCGCGAATGGAAGAAGATCAATTCGATCACGATTTCCTTCGGGCACGGCGTGTCGACGACGCCGCTCCAGACAGCGGTCGCAGGCGCGGCGCTGATGAACGGCGGAAAGTACCTGCCCCCGACCTTCCTGCCCCGCAGCCGCGACGAGGCCGATGCGATCGCCCAGGTTGTCGTCAAGGAAAAGACCAGCGACGAGATGCGCTACCTGATGCGCGTCAACGCGATAGAAGGTTCCGGCAAGCGCGCGCTCGTCCCCGGCTTTAACGTCGGCGGCAAGACGGGCACGGCGGACAAGGTCGTCAACGGCCGCTATGTAAAGAATGGCCTCAATTTCAATGCCTTCGTATCGGCCTTCCCGATCGACGACCCGCAATACGTGGTGCTGACCTTCATCGACGCACCGAAGACGGGCGAGGGCGGCGGGCGCACCGCCGGCCTGAATGCTGCGCCGATGGTCGGCGAGATCATCCGCCGAAGCGCCCCACTTCTCGGTGTAAAGCCGAAATTCGGGGAGGACGGGTCTGCCTTGCTCGTGTCTTATTGAGCGCAGAATGAACGGGAAGAGCCGATTCGCGGACGAACCGGCGTAACTCGACAGAAACAGAGCTGCACATGAAGATCACAGACCTTGCCGGCCCCGAAATTTCAGACCTGGGTAACGCCTCCGCAATCGAGGTGGGTGGCATTTCGGCAGACAGCCGCACGGTCAACAAAGGTGATCTTTTTGTAGCCGTGCACGGCTCGAGGAATGATGGCACGGCCTATGTCGCCGATGCGATTGCCCGCGGGGCTGCCGCTGTCGTCGTCGGGCGTGAGGCGCATGTCGAGGCGAGCGTGCCTGTGATCGCTGTGGACGAACCGCGCCGCTTCCTGGCACTCGCCGCCGCGCGTTTCTTTGCCCGCCAGCCGCAAACCATGGTCGCCGTCACCGGTACGGCCGGCAAGACCTCGGTCGCCTCCTTCACACGTCAGATCTGGGCACATGCGGGCCACGCGGCAGCCATGATCGGCACGACCGGCGTCACGGCCCCGGGCCGCGAGGACTACGGCTCGCTGACCACGCCCGATCCGGTTTCGCTGCACAAGCTGCTCGCCGAACTGGCCGACGCCGGCGTTACCCATGCGGCGATGGAGGCCTCCAGCCACGGCCTCGACCAGGCGCGCCTCGACGGGGTCCGGCTGTCTGCGGCGGCTTTCACCAATCTCGGCCGTGACCACATGGACTACCACCCGACCGTCGAGCACTACATGGCCGCGAAGATGCGCCTGTTCGATACGCTGCTGCCGAGGGGCGCGCCTGCCGTCATCTTTGCCGACGACGAGTGGTCGAATGCCGCGATCAAGGCGGCAGGGGACGCAGGCCTGGACGTTCGCACGGTCGGGCGCAAGGGAGCCTACCTGACGCTGAAGCGCGTCGAGCATTTCCGTCACAAGCAGATGGCGGAGGTTCACATCGGCGACGACATCTATGAAGTGCACATTCCGCTTGCGGGCGATTTCCAGATCGCCAACGCGCTGGTTGCTGCGGGCCTTGCGATGTCCACCGGGGTCTCGGCAAAGACGGCGATGGCAGCGCTGGGGCATCTGATCGGCGCCTCCGGTCGGCTCGAACTCGTCGGCCACGCAAAGAACGGTGCGCTTGCTTATGTGGACTACGCCCACAAGCCGGACGCCCTGGAGAACGTCCTGTCCTCGGTCCGCCCGTTCACGTCCGGCCGTGTCATCGTGGTGTTCGGCTGCGGCGGCGATCGCGACAAGGGCAAGCGGCCGATCATGGGCGAGATCGCCACGCGGCTTGCCGACGTGGTCATCGTCACTGACGACAATCCACGCTCGGAAGTTCCCGAGGTGATCCGGTCCGAGATCATGGCGGCCGCTAAGGGGGCGATGGAGATCGGCGACCGTGCGGCGGCGATCAGGGCCGGCGTCGCGATGCTGTCGGCGGGGGATACATTGATCGTTGCCGGCAAGGGGCACGAAGAGGGGCAAACGATCGGCAGCGAAACGCTGCCGTTCTCCGATCACGCGGAAGTCCGCAAAGCCCTGGAGGAACTCGACCTTTGACGACGCTCTGGACAATCGGGGACCTGATCGCGGCAACCCACGGCCGCCCCATCGGGAGCATGCCGGCAGGGATCACCGGCATATCGATCGACAGTCGCTCGATCAGTCCCGGCGAAGTCTTCTTTGCCATCAAGGGCGATCGGGTGGACGGCCATGATTTCGCGAGCCTCGCTTTTGCCAATGGTGCAGCACTTCTCGTCGTGAGCGAAGGCAAGCTGCCGGCGCTTGGACGCCTGACCGCGCCGATGCTGGTCGTCCATGACGTGCTGCAGGCCCTTGTCGATCTGGGGTGCGCGGCCCGCGACCGAAGTGCCGCGAAAGTCATTGCGGTAACCGGCTCCGTCGGCAAGACGACGACCAAGGAAATGCTGCGCCACGCGCTTTCGGCCTGTGGCAGCGTGCATGCCTCGGCGGCGTCGTTCAACAACCACTGGGGCGTGCCGCTGACGCTGGCGCGCATGCCGGAGACCACGGCATACGGCGTGTTCGAGATCGGCATGAACCATCCGGACGAAATCCGCCCGCTGGTGAAGATGGTCCGCCCGCATGTGGCGCTCGTCACCACGATCGCCGCCGCACACCTCGGCAATTTTGCCAGCCTCGACGAGATTGCCATGGCAAAGGCGGAGATCTTCGAGGGGCTGGTTCCGGGCGGGCACGCGCTGCTCAACCGGGACAACGAGCAGTTCGGCGTTCTCGAGCAGGCCGCGCGAGCCGCCGGCGTCGAGCATATCCATTCCTTCGGCACCGATCCGCGGGCGGAGTTCCGCCTGCTCGATTTCGTGGCGGATCAGGGAAGCAACGTGCTGTGGGCCTCGGTCGGTGGCCAGACGCTCGAGATTCCGATGGGGGCGCCCGGCCGCCACATCGCCGAGAACGCGCTCGCCGTCCTTGGCGCCGCCCATCTCGTTGGCGCCGACATCGAAAAGGTGATGAACGCGCTCGCCACGATGCAGCCCGAGAAGGGGCGGGGACGTCGCTATCGGCTTGCGATCGATGGCGGATATTTCACGCTGATCGACGAGAGCTACAACGCCAATCCCGCCTCGATGCGGGCGGCGATCGCGCTTTTGCGCGATACGGTGCCGGGCGAGGGCGGCCGCCGCATTGCAGTGCTCGGCGACATGCTCGAAATGGGCGAATTCTCCGCCAAGGTGCACGCAGAACTCGCCACGCCGCTCGCCGAGGCGGAAATCGAGGACGTGTGGATCGGCGGCGCGGAGATGGTGGCGCTGCGCGAGGCACTGTCCGATGCGGCGGGCGTCGAATACCGACCTGACGCGGATGGCGTGCAGGAACTCGTGCTCCAGGCGCTGCGCCCGGGCGACGTGGTCGTGGTGAAATCCTCGAAATCCACGGGTTTCAGTCGAATCGTCGCCGCATTGCTTGACAAGTACGAGCCATTCTCCGACACGGAGCGCGCCGAATGAGGTGCCGGCTGCCCATCGGGCACCCGGCACCATGACGTTTGCATTTGTGCACGATCCCGGATGCGAACTGCATCGGGACGCGTGTGCGAGGGGCACGCCGGGCACATATGCCCGTGCACTCCATTCTTCGAATCTGGTGCGGTCACGCTCCGATAGGGACCATTTCCGTCGGCCACGACCCCCGCAAAGCCCTTGGGGAAAGGTCTAGAATGCTGCTTTGGCTTGTCGAACTGGCGGAAGAGATCCAGGTCTTCAACCTGTTCCGCTACATCACGTTCCGCACCGGTGCAGCGCTGTTCACCTCCGCCGCCATCGTCTTTCTGTTCGGTCCGGCGATCATCGCGTCGTTGCGCGTACGCCAGGGCAAGGGCCAGCCGATCCGCGCCGACGGGCCGCAGACCCACTTCAAGAAGGCCGGCACGCCGACCATGGGCGGCATCATGATTCTTGCCGGCATCGTCGGTAGTTCGCTGCTCTGGGCCGACCTCTCCAACATCTACGTCGTCGCGACGCTGCTGGTGACCCTTGGCTTCGGGGCGATCGGCTTCTATGACGACTATCTGAAGGTGACGAAGCAGACGGACAAGGGCTTTTCCGGCAAGGCGCGTCTCGGCCTCGAATTCATCATTGCCGGCATCGCAACCTTCTTCATGATGCGGGCCGCCCTTTCCGTGGGTGCCCCGGGCTCGACGCTCGGGTCCTCGGTCGCCTTCCCCTTTGCCAAGGATTTGTTGCTCAACCTTGGCATCTTCTTCGTCCTGTTCGGTGGCTTCGTCATCGTCGCGGCCGGGAATGCCGTCAACCTCACCGACGGACTGGACGGCCTTGCCACGGTCCCCGTGATGATTTCCGCTGCGTCCTTCGGCATCATCGCCTATCTCGCGGGCAATGCGGTCTTTGCGAACTACCTGCAGATCCACTTCGTGCCGGGGACCGGCGAACTGGCCGTCATCCTTGGCGCTGTCATCGGCGCCGGCCTCGGCTTTCTCTGGTTCAATGCGCCGCCGGCGGCCATCTTCATGGGCGACACCGGCTCGCTGGCGCTCGGCGGTCTGATCGGCACGGTCGCCGTCGCGACCAAGCACGAGATCGTCATGGCGATCGTCGGCGGACTGTTCGTGATGGAAACCCTGTCGGTCATCATCCAGGTCGCCTCGTTCAAGCTCACCGGCAAGCGCGTATTCCTGATGGCGCCGATCCACCATCACTTCGAGAAGAAGGGGTGGACGGAGAGCCAGGTCGTCATCCGCTTCTGGATCATCGCCGTCATCCTTGCGCTCGTCGGCCTGTCGACGCTGAAGCTGCGGTGATCCTATGATCCCAGTCACGACCCTCAAGGACAGGAACGTCGCGCTCTTCGGGCTCGGGGGCTCGGGGCTTGCCACGGCGCAGGCGCTCGTTGCCGGCGGCGCGAAAGTGGTCGCCTGGGACGACAATCCCGACAGCGTCGCCAGGGCCGAGACCGCGGGTATCGCCACGCGCGACCTGCGCCGGATCGACTGGACCGCGATCTCAGCCTTTGTCCTGTCGCCCGGCGTGCCGCTGACCCATCCGAGGCCGCATTGGAGCGTGGATCTCGCGCGCGCGGCGGGCGTCGAGATCATCGGCGACGTCGAACTGTTCGTGCGCGAGCGCCGCGCCCACGCGCCCGATTGCCCGTTCATCGCCATCACCGGCACCAACGGCAAGTCGACGACGACCGCGCTGATCGCTCACATCCTGAGGTCGAGCGGGCGCGACACCCAACTGGGCGGCAATATCGGAACGGCGGTCCTGACGCTCGATCCGCCGAAGAACGGCCGGTTCTTCGTTGTCGAATGCTCGTCCTACCAGATCGATCTCGCCCCGACGATCAATCCGACCGCAGGCCTTCTGCTGAACCTGACGCCGGACCATCTCGACCGGCACGGCACCATGCAACATTACGCCGACGTCAAGGAGCGACTGGTCGCCGGCAGCGAGACGGCCGTGATCGCCGTCGACGACACCTACACCACGCTGATCGCCGATCGGGTGGAGCGCTCCGGCACGAAGGTGATCCGCGTCTCGCGCCGCCAACCGCTGGCGGACGGCCTCTACGCGGAGGGCGCGCACATCCGGATCGCTCATGGCGGGACTTCCCGCGCGATCGCCGACCTTTCCGAGATCCAGACACTGCGCGGCAGTCACAACGCACAGAATGCGGCGGCAGCAATCGCCGCCTGCCTGACCGTTGGCGTCAGCGAGGACGAAATTCGCGCCGGGCTCGCCTCCTTCCCCGGGCTCAAACACCGCATGCAACCGGTCGGCCGAAAGGGAGACGTCGTCTTCGTCAACGACTCCAAGGCGACGAATGCGGAGGCCGCAGCCCCGGCCTTGTCGAGCTACGACCGGATATACTGGATCGCGGGCGGCCTGCCGAAGGAGGGAGGCATCAGCAGCCTTTCCGGCTTTTTCCCGAAGATCGCAAAGGCCTACCTGATCGGCGAGGCTGCCGCCGCCTTTGCCGCGACGCTGGGCGAGCAGGTCGCCTACGAGATTTCCGGAACGCTGGAGCGCGCCGTGCTGCATGCGGCAGCGGATGCGGAGAGGGATGGCGCAGGACCGGTGGCGGTCCTGCTATCCCCGGCTTGCGCAAGCTTCGACCAGTACAAGAATTTTGAAGTCAGGGGCGATGCCTTTGTCGGCCATGTCGCGGCGCTTCCCGGCGTGACCATGCTGATCGAGGCAAACGGTTAGGGGGATTGCCATGGTTAGTCGTGCCGAGCGTGGTCCGGTGGCCGATTGGTTCTGGACGATAGACAGGTTGTTTCTCGCCGCTTTCATCCTCTTGATGGGGATCGGCTTTATGCTGTCCTTTGCCGCGAGCCCCGCGGTCGCGGAGCGCCTCAACCTCGACAGCTTCCATTTCGTCAAGCGGCACGCACTGTTTCTGGCGCCTGCAATCGCGACGATGGTGGCGATCTCGTTCCTCTCGCCCCGGCAGGTGCGGCGAACCGCGGCGATCCTGCTTGTGGTGTCGCTGGCGATGATGGTGCTGGCCTTGTTCTTCGGCGTCGAAGTGAAGGGCGCGCGGCGCTGGATCTCGATCGGCAGCCTGTCGATCCAGCCGTCGGAGTTCATGAAGCCGGCCTTCGTCGTGATCTGTGCCTGGCTTTTTTCGGAACACGCGCGCCAGCCGGATATCCCCGGCAACCTCTTCGCCATTCTGTTGTTCGGGATCGTTGCCGCCCTCCTCGTGGCGCAGCCGGACCTTGGCCAGACGGTCCTGATCACGGCGGTCTGGGGCGGCATGTTCTTCATGGCCGGGATGCCCTGGATCTGGATCATCCTGCTCGGCGGCCTTGCGCTCGGGGGCTTCGCCTTCGCCTATTTTCTCTTCGATCACGTCTCCGGCCGTATCGATCGCTTTCTCACCGGCGAAGGCGATACGTTCCAGGTCGATACCGCCCGCGAGGCGATCATCCGCGGTGACTGGTTCGGAAAGGGGCCGGGCGAGGGTCTCGTCAAGCGCATCATTCCGGACAGCCATACCGACTTCATCTTCTCGGTCGCCGCGGAAGAGTTCGGCATCGTCTTCTGCATGGTCATCGTCGCGGTCTTCGCCTTTGTGGTCATGCGCGGATTGAACCATGCGTTCAAGGAGCGGAACGATTTCACCCGTTTTGCCGTCGCCGGGCTGGTGCTCCTGATCGGCACCCAGTCTATGATCAACGTCGGCGTGAACCTTGAACTGCTGCCGGCCAAGGGCATGACGCTGCCGCTGATCTCCTATGGCGGCTCGTCGATGGTCGCAATCTGCGTCACGGCGGGGTTCATCCTTGCCCTGACGCGCCACCGGCCGGAAAAGCGCGCCAGCGAGCGGAGCCTCTTCCGCTCCGGCATGCTTTCTCCCGCGGAGTAGTATCGAATGAGCAAAGGCATCATCCTGCTCGCCGCTGGCGGCACCGGCGGCCATCTTTTTCCCGCCGAGGCGCTGGCGCATGAACTGAAGGCGGGTGGCTGGTCGGTGCATCTCGTCACCGACAGCCGCGCCGAGCGCTTTGCCGGCAAGTTTCCGGCCGACGAGATCCACGTCGTGCCGTCGGCAACGATCGGTTCGAAGAATCCGGTGAAGATCGTTTCGTCGTTGTGGACGCTTTGGACCGGCCTGCGGGCTGCGCGGCGGCTGCTGGCGCGTTTGCGGCCGAAGGCCGTTGTCGGGTTCGGCGGCTATCCTACCGTGCCGCCGCTGCTGGCCGCGACCGGCATGCGCATACCGTCGATGATCCACGAGCAGAACGCCGTGATGGGCCGCGCCAACAAGGCGCTTGCCGCCCGCGTGCAGGCGATTGCCGGCGGTTTCCTGCCGGAAGGTGAGGGCGCGTATGCGGCAAAGACGGTCACGACCGGCAATCCGGTCCGCCCGGCCGTGCTCGCCGCGGCCGAAGTGCCCTATCGGCCGGCGACACCGGACGGCGAATTCCGCCTCGTTGTCTTCGGCGGCAGCCAGGGAGCCCAGTTCTTCTCCAAGGCCGTTCCCCAGGCCGTCTGCCGGCTCAGCGAAACCAAGCGCGCACGCCTCCGCATCACCCAGCAGGCCCGTCCCGAGGATCGCGAAGGGGTGGAGGCGATCTACGGCAAGCTCGCGATCCCCGCCGACGTTTCGCCCTTCTTCGCCGACATGGCGGAGCGCCTCGCCAACGCGCATCTTGTCATCTGCCGTTCCGGCGCCTCCACCGTTTCGGAGCTCTCCGTCATCGGCCGGCCGGCCGTGCTGGTGCCCTATCCCTATGCGCTCGATCACGATCAGGCGGCGAATGCCGCAGCACTCGCCGCCAATGGCGGGGCGCAGGTGATTCCCCAGTCCGAGCTCTCCCCGGAGAGGCTTTCGCTGATCATCGCCGACGCGATGAAGCATCCGGATCGGATGGCGGAGATGGCGGAGAACGCCCGAAAGACGGGCAAGCCGGACGCCGCACGCTTGCTCGCCGCCATGGTGGAAGCTATTGCGGGCGGCAAGACGATAGCGGAATTCAAAGGAGAACGCGCATGAAGATGCCGAAGAGCATAGGGCTCGTTCATTTCATCGGAATCGGCGGCATCGGCATGAGCGGCATTGCCGAGGTCCTGCACAATCTCGGCCACCGCGTGCAGGGATCCGATCAGTCCGAAAGCGCCAACGTGCAGCGGCTGCGCGAGAAGGGCATCAAGGTCTCCGTCGGCCACACGGCCGAGAACCTGGGCGACGCCGAGGTGGTCGTCGTTTCGACGGCGATCAAGAAGGACAATCCGGAACTCGTGGCCGCCCGCGAGAAGTTCCTGCCGGTCGTGCGCCGGGCCGAGATGCTGGCCGAGTTGATGCGCTTCCGCAATGCGATCGCGATCGGCGGCACACATGGCAAGACGACCACCACATCGATGGTCGCCGCACTGCTCGATGCCGGCGGGCTGGACCCGACCGTCATCAACGGCGGTATCATCAACGCCTACGGCACCAATGCGCGCATGGGCGAGGGCGAGTGGATGGTGGTGGAGGCCGACGAATCCGACGGCACCTTCCTCAAGCTGCCCGCCGACGTCGCCGTGGTGACGAACATCGACCCGGAGCATCTGGATCATTACGGCAGTTTCGATGCGGTGCGCGCGGCGTTTCGCCAGTTCGTCGAGAACGTGCCGTTCTACGGCTTCGGCGTCCTGTGCCTGGACCATCCGGAAGTGCAGGCGATGGTCAGCCGCATCGAGGACCGCAAGGTCGTCACCTATGGCGAAAACCCGCAGGCCGACGTGCGTTTCGGCAATGTGCGGATGGACGGGGCGACATCGGTCTTCGATATCGAGATCCGCCGGCGCCGGACCGGCCAGGTGATCGAACTGAAGGATCTTCGCTTGCCCATGCCGGGGCGTCACAATGTTTCCAATGCGACCGCCGCGGTTGCGGTGGCACAACGGCTCGGAATCGCGCCGGACGACATCGCGCGCGGGATTGCCTCGTTCGGTGGCGTCAAGCGGCGCTTTACGCTGACGGGGAGCTGGAACGGTGTCAGCGTCTATGACGACTATGGCCACCATCCGGTGGAGATCAAGGCGGTCTTGAAGGCCGCGCGCGAGGCTTGCCCGAACCGAATCATCGCGATTCACCAGCCGCATCGTTACTCTCGCGTCCACAGTCTGTTCGAGGAATTCGCCGGTTGCTTCAACGATGCGGACACGATCATGATCGCACCGATCTATGCAGCGGGTGAGGAACCGATCGAGGGCGTCGACGCAGAAGCACTGGTTTCCCGGATCAAGGCGAGCGGACACCGCGACGCCCGCTATCTCGAGGGGCCGGAGAACCTGGCCTCCACCATTGGCGCCATTGCTAAGCCCGGCGACTTTGTGGTTCTCTTGGGAGCAGGTAGCATCACCCATTGGGCTGCGGCGCTGCCAAAGGAACTCGCAGGCATTTCGGGAATGACGGCATGAAACAGGTGAATGGCGAAAAGTTGCTGGCGTCTCTGGGCGACGGCATCAGGGATGTGCGCGGCCGGCTGACGCCGGACGCGCCGATGGATCGCGTCACCTGGTTTCGCGCCGGCGGACTGGCCGAGCTGATGTTTCAGCCGCACGACACCGACGACCTCGTCACGTTTCTGCAGCTGTTGCCGGACGAGGTGCCGCTGACGGTCGTCGGGGTCGGCTCGAACCTTCTCGTGCGCGACGGAGGGATCCCTGGCGTCGTGATCCGCCTTTCGGCCAAGGGATTCGGCGATCTCGAACTGGTCGGGGAGAACCGCATCAAGGCCGGTGCGATCTGCCCGGACAAGAACATTGCCGCGATGGCGCTCGACAACGGCATTGCCGGATTCGAGTTCTTCTACGGCATTCCCGGCTCGATCGGCGGGGCGCTGCGCATGAACGCCGGCGCCAACGGCGGCGAGACCAAGGACCTGCTCGTCGAGGTTCATGCCGTCGACCGCAAGGGCAAGGCGCATGTGCTGTCGAACGCCGACATGGGTTACACCTATCGCCACTCTGAAGCGCCTGAGGGCCTGATCTTTACCCACGCGGTCTTCGAGGGGCAGGCGGGGGACAAGGCAGAGATCCGCCAAAAGATGGATGCGGTTCGCCAGCACCGCGAAACGGTACAGCCGATCCGCGAGAAGACCGGCGGCTCGACCTTCAAGAACCCGGAAGGCCACTCGGCCTGGAAGCTGATCGACGAGGCGGGTTGCCGCGGGCTGATGATCGGCGGCGCGCAGATGTCGCCGATGCACTGCAACTTCATGATCAACACCGGACAGGCGACCGGATACGAGCTGGAGTATCTGGGCGAGACGGTCCGCAGCCGCGTGCTCGAGCATTCCGGCATCATGCTGAAATGGGAGATCCGGCGCGTCGGCAATTTCATGCCGGGCTACGAGATCAAGGAATTCCTCGGCAAGGCGACCGCCTGAACCGAGCACCGCCAATGAAAAAGGCCACGCCGGATGTCCGGCGCGGCCTTTTTCGTTCCATCGCCATCCGTCAGCCGGAGACTTCCTCTTCCGTCGACAGCAGCAGGCAGGCCAGCGTGATCACCGCAGCCGCCGCCAGATAGTAGCCGACGAAGTTCAGGCTGTAGGTCGTGGCAAGCCAGGTCGCGATATAGGGCGCGAGCGAAGCGCCGAAAATGCTCGCGAGGTTGAACGTCATCGATGCGCCCGTGTAACGCACCGACGTCGGGAACGGTGCGGCGAGCGCCGCGCCGATCGGGCCGTAGGTCATGCCCATCAGTCCGAGGCCGATGATCGAGCAGGCGAAGGCGCCGCCGAGACCGCCGGCGAGCATCGGTCCCATGAAGATCCCGAAGATGCCGATGCCGATCGTGGTCAGCACCAGCATCAGGCGCCGGCCGTAGCGGTCGGAGAGGATGCCGGAAACCGGAATCATCAAGCCGAAGAAGACGACGCCGGTCATCTGGATGACCAGGAACTGCTCGCGCGAATAGCCGAGCTTCGCCGTGCCCCAGGAGAGGGCGAAGACGGTCATCAGGTAGAACAGCACGAAGGTCGCCAGCGCCACGAAGGTGCCGAGCACGAGGCTGCGCTTGTGCGACTTCAGGATCTGGGTGATCGGCACCTGCACGCGCTCATGCTTGTCGATCGCCTTCTGGAATTCCGGCGTCTCGGTGATCTTCAGCCGGACATAGAGGCCGATGATGACGAGCAGAATGCTGAGGACGAACGGCAGGCGCCAACCCCAGGCGAGGAAATCCTCGTTGCTGAGCGTCTCTCCGAGGATCAGAAAGGTTCCAGCTGAAAGGATGAAGCCGATCGGGGCGCCGAGCTGCGGAAACATCGCATACCAGGTGCGTTTTCCGGGCGGGGCGTTTTCGGTGGCGAGCAGCACGGCTCCGCCCCACTCGCCGCCGAGGCCGAGGCCCTGGCCGAAGCGGCAAAGGGCCAGAAGCAGCGGCGCCCAGACGCCGATTGTCGCATAGGTCGGCAAAAGGCCGATCGCTACGGTGGAAATGCCCATCGTCATCAACGCGGCCACGAGCGTCGCCTTGCGGCCGATCTTGTCGCCGAAATGCCCGAACACCACGGCGCCGAACGGGCGCGCAAAGAAGGCGATCGAAAAGGTGGCGAAGGACTGCAGCATCGCCGATGTCGGATCGGCCGACGGGAAGAAGAGTTGCGGGAAGACGATCACCGCGGCGGTTGCGTAGACGTAGAAATCGAAGAATTCGATGGTCGTCCCGACCAGACTTGCAAAGAGGACACGCGCCGGAGAGTTCACGGCGGAGGCAGTCGAATGCGTTGCGGTCGGTGACACCGTCATGGAAGTGTCACTCATTCTTTCTCATACCTGTTGTTGGGATGTTCTTGCCGTCTTGGGAGGCAGCGACACTGCTCTTAGGCTATCGGACCCGGCGTTGAAACAAAAAAAAATGCTAAATTAGCCGGGTTTTTGTAATTCTTGCGACATTTTCAATCTGGCCGCGACATTTTCTTGAACGGCTCGCCAGCAAGGCAATGGCGGTCCCACGATTTGTTAACGCCCCGCCTTTAGGATCCGCGCGCCGTCGGAGCCGTGGCGGACGCGCTCCGAAACGCGATCGGCATCCGCACGTGACGCAGTCAAGCCCTCGCGCGAGGTGGGGCAGGGATCGGTCTTAACCGATAGCCCCGCGCGCATTCTTTCCCGGAATTGCCATTCTCGCTGGGCGCCTTAGCCTGGAAGGTGGTCGATGATGGCGAGTGAAGAGCCAAGCACGACAGGACGAATGTGGCCCGCTCCGGTTTCCGGGGGCGGGCCTTTCGTTTCTCTCCTCCCGTCCACACCACTTGCAACATGGCCAACTGTCTGATTCTAGTGCGCGAATTGATTCGGTGTTCTGAATCGGTGCGCTGAAATTAACGTCTTCGATCGCCGCTGGTTAACGAAAGTAAACGCTTCATTAACCATAATGCCGCTTTAGTAAGATCGTCTCGAGTGCCGAGTCGGTTCCATCAGGGGATCAGGTCCGCGCAAGCGAGTTCGTTCAGTGTGCGAGAGAGTCCGGGGGTGGAGATGAGCAAGCATGTAGCCGTGCTGATGGGCGGCGTTTCCTCCGAAAGGCCCGTGAGTCTTTCGTCCGGCAACGCCTGCGCAGATGCGCTTGAGGCTGCCGGCTATCGCGTTTCCCGGGTGGATGTCGGCTACGATGTCGCTACAGTGCTGTCGCACCTGAAGCCAGATGTTGCCTTCAATGCCCTGCATGGCCCGTTCGGTGAGGATGGCACGATCCAGGGCGTCCTCGAGTATCTCCGGATTCCATACACCCATTCTGGCGTGCTGGCGTCGGCGCTGGCTATGGACAAGGCGCAGGCGAAGATCGTTGCCAAGGCGGCTGGCATCCCCGTCGCGGAGGCGAAGGTGATGGGTCGCTTTGAATTCACCTCCAGGCATCCGATGAAGCCGCCCTACGTGGTCAAGCCGGTGCGCGAGGGCTCCAGCTTCGGCGTCGTCATCGTCAAGGAGGATCAGCCGCATCCGCCGCAGGTCATTACCTCCGACGACTGGCGTTATGGCGACCGGGTCATGGTCGAGCGCTATGTCTACGGCCGGGAATTGACGTGCGGGGTCATGGGCGATGTCGCCCTTGGTGTGACCGAGGTGGTGCCGCAGGGACACGGCTTTTACGATTATGACGCAAAATACGCGCAAGGCGGCTCGAGGCACGTCCTTCCTGCGCAAATTTCACCAAATATTTACCAAAAAATACAAACATTGGCCCTCAAGGCGCATCAGGCGATCGGCTGTCGCGGCGTCAGCAGATCGGACTTCCGATATGACGACCGCTTCTCCGAGAATGGCGAGATTGTGTGGCTGGAGATCAATACCCAGCCCGGCATGACCCCGACGTCCCTGGTGCCCGAGATGGCCGTTCACGCCGGCCATTCCTTTGGTGAGTTCTTGAGTTGGATGGTGGAGGACGCGTCGTGCTTGCGTTGATCGGCAGAAAGAGGAGCAAGGCGGCTCGGCAGGGCGCTGCGGGTCTCGTTGATGCTGATTCCGGCCGCGTGTTGCCGCGTCCGCTGCGCAGGGTCGTGCGTTTCACCGTCAGCCTCGCCGTCGGCCGCGTGCCGATTGCGCGCCACACGGGCACGGTTGCCGCCGTCGCCTTCCTGGCCGCGACCGGCTTCTACGGGATGTCGCTCGGCGGTCACACGCAGGATTTCACCCAGGTGACGACGGCGGCGGCGGGGTTTGCCATCGACGACGTGAAGGTTTCCGGTGCGCGCGAAACCTCGGAAATCGAGATCCTCGCGCATCTCGGTCTCGATGGCACCACCTCGCTTGTGGCGCTCGATGTCGAGGACGTGCGCGGCAAGCTCGCGGAGCTTCCGTGGGTGGAGGAGGTCTCCGTCCGGAAGGTGTATCCAGGCACGATCGAGGTCGTGCTCAAGGAGCGCGAGGCTTTCGCCATCTGGCAGCACGGCAACGATCTTTCGCTGATCGAGAGGAACGGCAGCGTCATCGCGCCGCTGCGTGACAACAAGTTCTCGAACCTGCCGCTGTTCGTCGGACGCGATGCGGAGACGGCCGCGGCGAGCTTCGACAAGCAGTTCGACAACTGGCCGGAAATCAAGGCGCGCGTGAAGGCGTACGTTCGAGTGGCCGGCCGGCGTTGGGACCTCCGTCTCGACAACGGCGTTGTCGTGAAGTTGCCGGAAACCAACATTGCCCGTGCCATGGACGTGCTGTCCAGGTTCGAGGCCGAGCACGGATTGCTGGAGCGCGACATCGCCGCCGTCGACCTGCGGCTGGAGGATCGCACTACGATACAGTTGACTGAAGGGGCCGCCGCCCGCCGCAAGGTGGTGCTGGAGCAACGCACCAAGGAACTCAAGAAGGTGACCGATCGCTCATGAGTATCTTTGGCTCCTCCCATTTCGGTCTGCCGCGTTTGAAGCCGCTCAATTCCAAGCGGTCGCACGTCGTTTCGGTGCTCGACATCGGCTCGACCAAGGTCGTCTGCATGATCGGGAAGCTGACGCCGCGACCGGAAAGCGAAATCCTTCCCGGCCGGACGCACGCGATCGAGATCATCGGTATCGGCCATCATCGCTCGCGCGGCGTGAAAAATGGGGTCATCGCGGACCTGGACGCGGCTGAAAGCGTTGTTCGCCTTGCCGTCGATGCCGCCGAGCGCATGGCGGGCCTGACGATCGACAGCCTGATCGTCAACGTCTCCGCCGGTCGGCTGCAGAGCGACATCTACACCGGCACGATCGATCTCGGTGGCCAGGAAGTGGAAGCGGCCGACCTGCGCAAGGTTCTGGCGGCGGCCGGCCAGCGCTCCCTGCGCCAGGACCGCGCCATCCTGCATTCCCTGCCGACCGGTTTCTCGCTGGACGGCGAGCGCGGCATCCGCGATCCGCTCTCCATGTACGGCGATGTGCTCGGCGTCGACATGCATGTGCTGACGGCTGAGCGGACCGCGCTGAAGAACCTCGAACTCTGCGTCAACCGTGCCCACCTCTCGGTCGAGGGCATGGTGGCGACACCTTATGCCAGCGGTCTTTCGGCGCTCGTGGACGACGAGGTCGAACTCGGTTGCGCCTGCATCGACATGGGCGGCGGAACGACGACGATTTCGGTCTTTGCCGAAGGCAAGCTCGTCCATGCGGACGCCGTCGCGCTCGGTGGCCATCACGTGACGACCGACATTGCCCGCGGTCTGTCGACCCGCATCGAGGATGCCGAGCGGCTGAAGGTCGTGCATGGCTCTGCGCTGCCGAATGCTTCGGATGAGCGCGACATCGTGGCCGTTCCTGCGCTCGGCGAGGACGACCGCGACCAGCCGACCCATGTGCCGCGCGCGCTGCTTTCGCGCATCGTGTGTGCCCGCATCGAGGAGACGCTGGAACTGATTCGCGACCGCATCCAGCGCTCCGGCTTCTCGCCGATCGTGGGCAAGCGGATCGTGCTGACGGGTGGCGCAAGCCAGCTGACGGGGCTGCCGGAAGCCGCGCGCCGGGTGCTTGCCCGCAACGTTCGCGTCGGGCGTCCGCTCGGAGTGTCCGGTCTGCCGGCCGCAGCCAAGGGGGCGGCATTCTCCACCGCGGTGGGACTGATGATCTATCCGCAGGTTGCGGAGCTGGAAACACACGCGACGCAAGGCGGCATGCTTGCGTCGCTTGCAGGCGGTAACAGCCGCATCGCCCGGATGGGGCAGTGGCTGAAGGAAAGTTTCTGACGGGTTTGCCGCAGGTGTGCGCGTAGCGGGAAAAACGGAATCGAGTTTTTGAGACATTGGCCGGTGTGGCGATGCGGGCCAGAACAGACAAAAGGAACAGTACAATGACCATCAAGCTGCAGAAGCCCGACATCACTGAGCTGAAGCCCCGTATCACCGTCTTCGGTGTTGGTGGCGGCGGCGGCAATGCGGTCAACAACATGATCACCGCAGGGCTGCAGGGCGTCGATTTCGTCGTCGCCAACACGGACGCCCAGGCACTGACCATGACGAAGGCCGAGCGGATCATCCAGATGGGTGCCCAGGTCACCGAGGGTCTCGGCGCCGGTTCGCAGCCCGAAGTCGGCCGCGCGGCCGCCGAGGAATGCATCGACGAGATCATCGACCATCTGAACGGCACCCACATGTGCTTCGTCACCGCCGGCATGGGCGGCGGCACGGGCACCGGCGCCGCCCCGATCGTCGCGCAGGCCGCCCGCAACAAGGGCATCCTGACCGTCGGCGTCGTTACCAAGCCGTTCCACTTCGAAGGTGGCCGCCGCATGCGGCTGGCCGAGCAGGGCATCCAGGAACTGCAGAAGTCGGTCGACACGCTGATCGTCATCCCGAACCAGAATCTGTTCCGCATCGCCAACGACAAGACGACGTTTGCGGATGCCTTCGCCATGGCCGACCAGGTTCTCTATTCGGGTGTCGCCTGCATCACCGACCTGATGGTCAAGGAAGGCCTGATCAACCTCGACTTCGCTGACGTCCGCTCGGTCATGCGCGAGATGGGTCGTGCGATGATGGGCACCGGCGAAGCTTCCGGCGAAGGCCGCGCGATGGCAGCAGCCGAAGCCGCAATCGCCAACCCGCTGCTCGACGAAACCTCGATGAAGGGCGCCCAGGGGCTGCTGATCTCCATCACCGGCGGCCGCGACCTGACCCTGTTCGAAGTCGACGAGGCTGCGACCCGCATCCGCGAGGAGGTCGATCCGGACGCCAACATCATTCTGGGCGCGACCTTCGACGAGGAACTGGAGGGGCTGATCCGCGTCTCCGTCGTTGCCACCGGCATCGATCGCGCCGCCGCGGAGGTGGCCGGCAAGAACGCCGACTTTCGTGGCGCAAGCAAGCCGCTGATTCGTCCGTCCGCTGCCGTTCCGGTTCAGCCTCAGGTGTCGCAGCCGGTTGCTCCGGCTCCGGTGATGAGCCAGCCGGCGGCACCGCAGCCAGTCGCCGCCCAGCCGCTTCGGGCCGCCGATCCGATCTCCGAAACGATCCTGGCGGCAGAGCTCGGCCTCGAGCGCGAACTGGCCCTGCCGGAGGCAAGGTCCGCGGCAGCCCCGCAGGAGGAGTTCCGGCCGCAAAGCCGTCTCTTTGCTACGGCTCCGGCGGCGGAAGCCCCGGTCGCCGCTCGCCCGGCGCCGACCCAGCAGCCGCAGTTCCAGCAGCCGGTCGCCGCAGCGCCGGTCGCCCATCGCGCAGAGCCGGCCGCACCGGTCATTCGCCAGGAGCCGGTCGCGACCCGCATGCCGCGGATCGAGGACTTCCCGCCCGTGGTCAAGGCCGAGATGGAGCACCGCAGCCAGCCGGCGCAGGTCCAGGCCGAAGAGCGCGGTCCGATGGGACTGCTGCGCCGCCTCACGTCGTCGCTTTCGCGCCGCGAGGAGGAGGAACCCCAGGCCGCAGCGGAGGCCGCTCCCGCGCCGCAGCGCCGGACACTGTCGCCTGAGGCCAGCCTCTATGCGCCGCGTCGCGGCCAGCTCGACGACCACGGCCGCGCCAATCCGCAGCCGCGCGCACTCAGCGAGGACGACCAGCTGGAGATCCCGGCGTTCCTGCGCCGGCAGTCCAACTGATTGTAACGGAAGATGTCAAAAGACCCGGATCCGTGATCCGGGTCTTTTCATTTTATTGTTGTTTATCAGGTAGATAGCTTAGGTCGGCAAGGCGTAACATATCGAAAGAAACAGTGATTTGTAAGGAAAGAGGCGCACAACTACATTCCGGCCGAAAACGAGGACATGGCCTTGATTCAAGGGTGAATTTTACCGCTCGGCGGTGGCCTCGGTAGCGCAGCTGCAAAACCGGACCTCAGTGGTTGCAGAGCGCGCTCGACAGACAAGACAACTGGCACGGTGCCAGTGCAGAACAAGGCAATAGGAAATGTCCATCAGCTTGCTGGGTTTTCAGACAACGATCTCGAGCCCGGTCACGATTTCGGGAACCGGCGTCCATTCCGGCGCCGTCGTTTCGATCACCTTCCACCCGGCCGAAGCCGATAGTGGCATTGTATTTCAACGCGTGCATGACAACGGCAGTGTGAGCGAGTACCGCGCGGTCTCCGCGCAGGTCGGCAACACGGACCTTTGCACCGTTCTCGGCTTTTCGCCGGAAAAATCGATCGCAACCGTCGAGCACGTCATGGCAGCGCTCTATGCGCTTTCGTTGGACAACGTCCTGATCGAGGTCCACGGGGCTGAAATGCCGATCATGGACGGCAGTTCCGCGCCGTTCATCGACGCGATCGACCAGGTGGGCCTGCTCCCGCTCGCCGTCAAGCGCCGCTATATTCGCGTCGTCAAGCCGGTTCGTGTCGAAGCGGGTGCATCCTGGGCGGAGTTCCTGCCGCACGACGGCACGCGCTTCGAGGTCGAGATCGATTTCGATTGTCCGCTGATCGGCCGCCAGGCCTGGAAGGGGGAGCTGACGCCCGCAACCTTCCGCAGCGAACTCGCGCGTGCCCGCACGTTCGGATTCATGCGCGACGTGGAACGTCTTTGGGCCGCCGGCTACGCGCTCGGGTCGTCGCTGGAGAATTCGGTGGTCATTTCCGACGACAACGCGGTGATCAACGTCGAGGGTCTTCGCTACAGCGACGAGTTTGCCCGGCACAAGACGCTGGACGCCGTCGGCGATCTGGCGCTGGCCGGGGCGCAGTTCATCGGCTGCTACCGCTCCTATCGCGGTGGTCACAAGATGAATGCACATGCGCTGAAGGCGTTGCTGAACGATCGTAACGCCTATGAGGTGGTCGAGGCATCGGCACCGCGCCGCGCCGGCAAGCGGGAACTCACAGCCGTCAATGCGCCGGGTTTTGCTCCCTGGTCTGCCTAGAAGGGCTCCAGGGCAAGGGTGACTCCCGCATCGCGGTGTTTTCACACACAGTTTGCCATAAAATTGCGTCAATGCGTCTGCATGGCGTTGCGGTCCGCGCGAGTTTGAGGATAGAACGCAAGGCTATTGACGGCGCTCGGCAAGGGCGCCGCGCTGATTTTGGGATTGTCAGATGAATATTGCAGGGACTGTTGGTGCGAAGCAATGGACGCGAATTGCCTGCGTCGTCTTCCTGTGCACAGCGCCGGTTGCGCTGACGGCTTGCCAGAGCGATCCCGACATCGATATCACCAAGCTGGCCGGTGAGACCGACCCGCCGGAAGTTCTCTACAACCAGGGCCTGGCCAACCTGAACGCAGGCAAGGTCACGGAAGCCTCGCGCAAGTTCGAGGCCATCGACCGTCAGCATCCCTTTTCCGAATATGCCCGCAAGGCACTGGTGATGAATGCTTTCGTCAACTACCGCCAGGGACGGACCGAGGAAGCGATTGCCGCCGGCAACCGCTATCTGAACCTCTATCCGGAATCGGAAGACGCGGCCTACGCGCAGTACATCGTCGGTCTCGCCTATGCGAAGCAGATCCCCAGCGTCACCCAGGATCAGCGGGCGGCGACCAAGACGATCGAGGCGATGCAGAACGTCGTCACCAAGTATCCGAAATCCGAATACGTCGAAGACGCCCAGGCCAAGATCCGCTTCGCGCGCGATCAGCTGGCCGGCAAGGAGATGCAGGTCGGCCGCTACTATCTGGAGCGGAAGGAATACCTTGCCGCCATCACGCGCTTCCGCACGGTTGTGGAACAGTATGGCAACACCAACCAGATCGAGGAAGCCCTCGCACGTCTGGTCGAATCCTATTATGCAATGGGTCTTGCCAGCGAGGCGCAGACCGCTGCGGCCGTCCTCGGTCACAATTATCCGGACAGCCAGTGGTATGCGGATTCCTACAAGCTGCTTCAGTCCAAGGGGCTTGAGCCGCGCGAGAACGCTGGTTCCTGGATTTCGCGTGCCGGCAAGAAGCTCATCGGCGCCTGAGAAAAGAGATATGGTCCCGGATGCTGGCACAGCTTTCGATCCGCGATATCGTCCTGATCGAACGGCTTGACCTTGTGTTCGAGGCTGGACTGTCGGTGCTCACCGGTGAAACCGGCGCCGGCAAATCCATCCTGCTCGACAGCCTGTCGCTTGCCCTCGGCGGGCGAGGAGACGGTGGATTGGTGCGCCACGGTCTCGACAAGGGCCAGGTGACGGCCGTGTTCGATGTGCCGCCCAGCCATGCAGCCCGGGTGTTGCTGCGCAGCAACGGCATCGACGACGACGGTGACCTCATCTTTCGCCGCGTGCAATCGGCGGATGGACGCACCAAGGCCTATGTCAACGACCAGCCGGTCTCCGTGCAATTGATGCGCCAGGCCGGCCAGCGGCTCGTCGAGATCCACGGCCAGCACGACGACCGGGCGCTGATCGACACCGATGCCCACCGGATCCTGCTCGACGCCTTCGGGGGCTTAGGCGAGCCGGCGGGGGAGGTGGCGACGCTCTACCAGCGCTGGCGGGAGGCCGAACGCGCGCTTCGGCGACATCGCGAAAGGGTGGAGGCGGCAGCGCGTGAAGCGGACTACCTTCGCTCTTCCGTCGAGGAACTGGAGAAGCTTTCCCCACAGGATGGCGAGGAGGAAGTCCTCGCCGAGGATCGCGCCCGCATGATGAAGGCGGAGCGTATCGCCGGCGACATCAACGAGGCGAGCGATTTCCTCAACGGCAATGCTTCGCCGGTGCCGGTCATCGCCTCGATGGTGCGCCGGCTGGAGCGCAAGAGCCAGGAGGCGCCGGGCCTGCTGGAAGAAACGGTCGAACTGCTCGGCCGCGCCGTCGACCAGCTTTCCGATGCGCAGATGGCGGTGGAGGCAGCGCTGCGCAAGACCGAATTCGACCCGAAGCTCTTGGAGCGGACGGAAGAGCGCTTGTTCGCGCTACGCGCCGCCTCGCGCAAGTACTCCGTCCCCGTTTCCGGGCTCCCGGCACTCGCCGCAAGGATGGTCGCCGATCTCGCCGATCTCGACGCCGGCGAGGAAAAGCTGGTCCAGCTCGAGAAGCACGTGACGGAAATGCGGGCGGCCTATGACGTTGCGGCGCGCGCGCTGTCGGATCGCCGGCACCATACGGCCGAGGCGCTTTCGACGGCCGTGATGGCGGAGCTTCCGGCGCTGAAGCTGGAGCGCGCCCGCTTCATGGTCAACATCACAACCGATCCGGATGGCGGCGGGGAGGACGGCATCGACACCGTCGAGTTTCATGTCCAGACCAATCCCGGCACCCGCCCCGGACCGATCATGAAGGTCGCGTCAGGCGGCGAACTGTCGCGTTTCCTGCTGGCGCTCAAGGTGGCACTTGCCGATCGCGGCTCCGCCCCGACCCTGGTCTTCGATGAAATCGACACCGGCGTCGGCGGCGCAGTCGCGGATGCGATCGGACAGCGGCTGAAGCGTCTGTCTTCGACGGTGCAGGTCCTTTCCGTCACGCATGCGCCGCAGGTCGCCGCGCGTGCAGCGACCCATCTTCTGATCTCCAAGGGACCGGTGGAAGGCAGCGAAGCGGTCGCGACCCGCGTCGCGCGGATGGACGAGGACGCGCGCACCGAGGAGATCGCCCGCATGCTGGCCGGCGCCTCGGTGACGGAAGAGGCGAGGGCGGCGGCGGCACGGTTGCTGTCCGGCGGCGGCTGAGGTCCCGGGCCGGCCTGTCCTTTCTCGTCTTCGTTTCTGCCGCGCTCTGAAAGCTGCGATCGCATATTGCCCCTCATCCGCCTGGCGGCACCTTCTCCCCGCAAGCGGGGAGAAGGGCACATGCCGCCTCGCCGCAACTAACCTCGCCGGTGAGTTCGGCGACTACCCTCGTTCCCTCCCGGTGAGGCCTGCAGAAATCTCGTTCCCTCTCCCCGCTTGCGGGGAGAGAGCTAGGGTGAGGGGCAATGAAGGGCGCTGAGGTGTCTTCTGCCTGATGCATGCAGAAATGTGCGCTCCACAATCATCTTCCCTTTCATTGCAGTTGCTCTAAAACCATCTCTCGGAATCGCGGAGTGGGCCATGGCAATCGGAAAGATCCCTGTCGAAAACCTGACCGAGGAGGCGGCAGCGGCCGAACTCGCCTATCTGGCGGCGGAGATCGCCCGGCACGACGAGCTCTACCACGGCAAGGACCAGCCGGAGATTTCGGATGCGGACTATGACGCGCTGAAGGCTCGCAACGAGGCGGTCGAGGCCCGCTTCCCGCAGCTGGTGCGCGCCGACAGCCCGTCGCGCCGCGTCGGCGCTGCGCCATTGCCGACTTTCGCCCCGATCGTCCACGCCCGGCCGATGCTGTCGTTGGACAACACCTTCTCCGACGACGACGTCCGCGATTTCATCGCCTCCGTCTATCGCTTCCTCGGCCGCTTGCCGGATGATTCGATCGCGTTTACCGCAGAGCCAAAGATCGACGGCCTCTCCATGTCGATCCGCTATGAGAACGGCCGTCTCGTCAACGCCGCCACCCGCGGCGACGGCACCACCGGCGAGAACGTGACCGCCAACATCCTCACCATCAACGAAATACCGAAACGCCTGCCTGCGGGTGCGCCGGCCATCGCCGAGGTGCGCGGCGAGGTCTACATGGCCAAGAGCGACTTCCAGGCGCTGAACGCGCAGATGGCCGCGGAAGGCAAACAGACCTATGTCAACCCGCGCAACACGGCCGCCGGATCGCTGCGCCAGCTCGATGCATCCGTGACGGCGAGCCGCAAGCTTCGCTTCTTCGCCTATGCCTGGGGCGAGATGTCGGAGATGCCGGCCGACACACAGCTTGGCATGGTGGAAGCGTTCAAGACCTGGGGCTTCCCGGTCAACCCGCTGATGAAGCGGATTTTCAAGGTCGAGGACATCATCGCCCACTATCGCGAGATCGGCCTTGCCCGTCCCGACCTCGACTACGACATCGACGGCGTCGTCTACAAGGTCGACCGGCTCGACCTGCAGGCGCGGCTCGGCTTCCGCTCGCGATCGCCGCGCTGGGCGACGGCACACAAATTCCCGGCCGAACAGGCGCTGACGACTTTGACGGCGATCGACATCCAGGTCGGCCGAACCGGGGCGTTGACCCCGGTCGCGCGCTTGGAGCCGGTGACCGTCGGTGGCGTCGTCGTGACCAATGCGACGCTTCACAACGAGGACTACATCCGCGGGGTGGGCAACAGCGGCGAGCCGATCCGCGAGGGGCGTGATATCCGCGTCGGCGACGTGGTGATCGTCCAGCGCGCCGGCGACGTCATCCCGCAGATCGTCGACGTGGTGATGGAAAAGCGGCCGCCGGACGCGGTGCCGTACGAGTTTCCGAGGACCTGCCCGGTCTGCGGCAGCCACGCGGTGCGCGATATCAACGAGAAATCGGGCAAGATCGACGCGGTCCGGCGCTGCACCGGTGGCTTTGTCTGCCGGGCGCAGGCGGTGGAGCACCTGAAGCACTTCGTCTCCCGCAACGCCTACGACATCGAGGGGCTCGGCTCCAAACAGATCGACTTCTTCTTCGAGGCCGAAGACCCGGCACTGACGATCCGGACGGCGCCCGACATCTTCACCCTGGAGGAGCGCCAGCAAGGTTCTCTCACCAAACTGGAGAACATCGAGGGCTTCGGACGCGTCAGCGTGCGCAAGCTTTACGACGCGATCAACGCACGCCGCACCATCGCGCTCAACCGCTTCATCTATGCGCTCGGCATCCGCCACGTCGGCGAGACGACGGCGAAGCTGCTTGCGCGCGCCTACGGCAGCTACGGCGCCTTCGAGGCCGGAATGAAGGCTGCCGTGCCGTTGAGCGGTGAAGCCTGGAACGAACTCAACGACATCGATGGGATCGGCGAGGTTGTCGCGCGCTCCATCGTGGAGTTCTTCAAGGAGCCACGCAATCTCGACGTGATCGAGCGCCTGCTCCGGGAGGTGACGCCCGAGGCGGCGGACGTGCCGGCCGCAAGCGATAGTCCGGTTGCCGGAAAAACCGTCGTCTTCACCGGCTCGCTGGAGAAGATGACGCGCGACGAGGCCAAGGCCATGGCCGAGCGGCTGGGCGCCAAGGTATCCGGTTCGGTCTCGAAGAAGACCGATCTCGTGGTCGCGGGACCGGGCGCGGGTTCGAAGCTCGACAAGGCCCGCGAATTCGGCGTCGAGGTGATCGACGAGGACCAATGGTTCGAGCGGATCAATTCCTGAGGGTGGCACGTCAAATGCGGCCGGCCAAAGCATATCGCGCAAAAGTGTGCCGCGGCTCTTGGACGAACGACATGCGATAGAACAAGGGCTTGAAGGGCAGGATGCGACTCCGGAGACGCGCCGCGCTTTAGCCGTTGTATTTCTTGGCCTTCTTCTTCTTGGCCAACGGAGCGTCGCCTTGCGCCCCCTTTGCACGCGGCCCCTTGCCCTTGAAGCCGGCGTCCTTGAAGCCCTTGCCCTGGAAATCATTGCCCTTGGAGGCCTTCTTGCCGAAGCCTGGCTTGTTCCAGGCGGGTGCCTCGTCGGAATTGCCTGCGGTGTGCGGGGTCTTGGCCGTATCCTTACGGAACGGTCTGTCGCCGGTTTCTGCGGCGGCGGGGCGCTTTTCGAACTTGTCGAACTTGCGCTTCGGCTTGGCCCCGTCGCGCTCCTCGCCGTGATCGCGCTCTCTGCGGAAGCGTTCCGGCTTGTCGAGCGCAGGCTTGTCGTACGTGGGTTTGCCGAATGCAGGCTTGGCGCGCGGCTTGGCCGTCAGGTCGGGTGCGCCGTCCAGTTCCGTGATGCGAATGCCCTTTTCCAGCAGACGCTTCGGTCCCACCTTGGCGAGGAAAGCGTCGGCGACGTCTGCGGAAAGCTCCACATAAGTCTCCTCCTGCTGCATCTTGATCGCGCCGATCTCGTTCTTGGTGAGGTCACCGTTGCGGCAGAGCATCGGAATCAGCCAGCGCGGCTCGGCGTTCTGTTTGCGTCCGACCGAAATGGAGAACCACCGAGCCGGGCCGAACTCTTCGCGCGAGCGTCGCGGCGTTGGCTCAGCACGATCGGCATGTGCCCGGTCCCGCGGTGCGCGCCGCTGGTCGAGGTTGACCTCCCTCAGGTCTTCCGGTGCCGAACGGCCGGCTCGATAGAGCCTGGCGAAGGCGGCGGCGATCTTCCGGGGTTCGACTGCGGAAAGCAGCGTGTCGACGAACGCGTTTTCATCCTCGGCGATAGGTTCGCTGAGAACCGGATCGGCAAGCAGCCGCTCGTCATCGCGACGCAGAATTGCGTCGGCCGATGGTGGTGTCGCCCATTCCGCCTTGATCCTGGCGCCGGCAAGCAGGCGTTCGGCCTTGCGCATCGCGGGGAGGGGAACGATCAGCGCGCTGACGCCCTTGCGGCCGGCGCGGCCGGTGCGGCCGCTGCGGTGCAGCAGCGTTTCCGGATTGGTCGGCAGGTCGGCGTGCACGACGAGTTCCAGATTGGGCAGGTCGATGCCACGCGCGGCAACGTCGGTTGCGATGCAGACGCGGGCGCGTCCGTCGCGCATGGCCTGCAGCGCATGGGTGCGCTCGTTCTGCGACAGCTCGCCCGACAGGGCGACGACGGAGAAGCCGCGATTGTTGAAGCGGGCGGTCAGGTGGTTGACGGCCGCGCGCGTCGAGCAGAACACGATCGCCGTCTGCGCCTCGTAGTAGCGCAGGACGTTGATGATGGCGTTCTCGCGGTCGGATGGGGTCACCGCCAGGGCACGGTACTCGATGTCGACATGCTGGCCGCGTTCGGCCGCCGTCGATACGCGGATGGCGTCGCGCTGGTAGCTGCGCGCCAGGTCCTCGATCGCGCGCGGCACGGTGGCCGAGAACATCAGCGTGCGCCGATCCTCGGGCGCCGCCTCGAGAATGAATTCGAGATCCTCGCGGAAGCCGAGGTCGAGCATCTCGTCGGCCTCGTCGAGGACGACGGCGCGCAGGTCGGAGAGGTCGAGAGAGCCACGGTCGATGTGGTCGCGCAGGCGCCCCGGCGTGCCGACGACGATCTGTGCGCCGCGATCGAGCGCCCGGCGTTCGGTGCGGATGTCCATGCCGCCGACGCAGGAGGCGATCACCGCGCCGGTCTCACCGTAGAGCCATTCGAGTTCGCGCTGGACCTGCAGCGCCAGTTCGCGCGTTGGGGCGATCGCCAATGCCAGCGGGATTGCGGCCGGGCCGAAGCGATCTTCGCCTTCCAACAGCGTCGGCGCCAGCGCCAGGCCGAAGGCCACGGTCTTGCCGGAGCCGGTCTGGGCGGAGACCAGTATGTCCGCCTCGTTCAGCGTCGGGTCGGAAACGGCCTTCTGCACGGGTGTCAGGGTGGTGTAGCCGCGTTTTGCCAACGCGCTTGCCATCGCCGGAGCGAGGCCTTCGTATTCGGTCATCTCAGGTCTTTCGGATAATGTCGTTTCGCAGCACCTTGTTGGATCACGATGGTGCCGGACCGCGCATCGGCCCACATATGGCCGACCATTTGGCGGCGTTCCTACTGCGAAGCGGTGGAAAAGTACAGCGACAATATTGCAAATGCGAACACCGGCCCAGGTTCGCTATCGCGTTAATGATTGTCTTTTTGCGTTGCACAAGTTAGAAAGCGGCGCTGCCGCAAAAAAGCCCAGATGCGTTGGCGACGGGCGCCCGGGGAGTGGCGCTGATGGATTAGAGGGTCCGCCGGATGCAAACCATCACCACGATCGCGGGATTGCGCGCCGCACTTGCACCCCATCGTGCCGCCGGCAAGTCGATCGGGCTGGTGCCCACAATGGGCTATCTTCATATCGGCCACATGGAACTGGTGCGGCGTGCCCGCGCCGAAAACGACCTTGTCGTCGCCTCGATCTTCGTCAATCCGCTGCAATTCGGCGCAAGCGAGGATCTTGGGCGCTATCCCCGCGACCTGCCGCGCGATCAGGCGATGCTCGAACAGGGCGGCGTCGATTTTCTGTTCGCACCCGGCGTGGGCGACATGTATCCCCGTCCGATGGAGACGGTGGTGGATGTGCCGACGCTTGGTTCCAAGCTTGAGGGCGAGGTACGGCCGGGACATTTTGCCGGCGTCTGCACCGTCGTCACCAAGCTGTTCAATATCGTCGGGCCCAACCGTGGGTACTTCGGTGAAAAGGATTACCAGCAACTCGCCATCATCCGCCGCATGGCCGAAGACCTGGCGCAGCCGGTCGAGGTGATCGGTGTGCCCACCGTGCGTGAGCCGGACGGGCTCGCCTGTTCCTCGCGCAACGTCTACCTCTCGCCGGAGCAGCGCGCCGCCGCCGTCATCGTGCCGCGCGCGCTCGACGAGGCTGCGCGGCTGATTGCAGGCGGCGAGAAGGACGCGGGCAGGATCGAGGCGGCCGTCAGAGCCTTTGTCTCCGCCGAGCCGCTGGCGGTGCCGGAGGTGGTCGCGCTGCGCGATCCGGAAACGCTGGCAGAGATCGCCGAAGTCGGCGACGAACCCGTTCTCTTGTTGCTTTTCATCCGGTTTGGGAGCACGAAGCTGCTCGACAACCGGGTCATCGGCACGAACACGGTCAAGCAGTAAAGGTAGCCTGGCGATGAGCGTACATGTAACGAAACGGCGTCTTGCCCCTGCCGATATCACCGCCCTGAAGGGGCAGCGGCCCATCGTCAGCCTTACGGCCTATACGACACCGATCGCCAAACTGATGGACCCGCATGTGGATTTCATGCTGGTTGGCGATTCGCTTGGCATGGTGCTCTATGGTCTCGACTCGACCGTCGGCGTGACGCTGGAAATGATGATCGCGCACGGCCAGGCCGTCATGCGCGGTTCCAGCAACGCCTGCGTCGTCGTCGATCTGCCATTCGGCTCCTATCAGGAATCGAAGGAACTGGCCTTCCGCAGTGCCGCCCGGGTGCTGAAAGAAACCGGCTGCAGCGCGATCAAGCTCGAAGGCGGCGCAGAAATGGCCGAAACGGTGGCGTTCCTGACGCAACGCGGCATTCCCGTGCTCGGCCATGTCGGCCTGATGCCGCAACTGATCAACACCACCGGCGGCTATCGTTCGCTCGGCCGCAGCGACAAGGAAGCGGAGAAAATCCGCCGCGACGCCAAGGCCATCGACGATGCCGGCGCGTTTGCCATTGTCATCGAGGGAACGGTGGAGCCGGTTGCCCGCGAAATCAGCGCCCTGATAAAGGTTCCGACGATCGGCATCGGCGCGTCGCCGGCCTGTGACGGCCAGGTGCTTGTCGTGGACGACGCGCTTGGAGTCTTCACGGATTTCAAGCCACGTTTCGTCAAGCACTTCGCCAATCTGGCGCCGCTGATGAGCGAGGCGTTTGCAGCCTATGCGGAAGAGGTCAAGGCACGGACTTTCCCGGGGCAGGAGCACACGTTCCAGGTGAAAAGCAAGACCGCCTGAGCCATGTGAGGCTGAGCGAGCGGCGTTCCGGGTCCCGTTGTACGGGGATGCCCGTATTGCGGTCACGGCTGCCGGGGCGCGATGGTTCAGCAGAATCAATGGATCCATCAGTCTAATTCAATTGCTCTGAATGCTTGGTGAGAATAGAGGTGCCATTCAACGAAAGGCACCTCCCTTGAGCAGAGCTGATTTCAACGAAGGCATGCGCGCCGCAGCGCCGGTGTGCATTTCCGCAGCACCCTTCGGTGCGCTGTTCGGGGCCGTCGCGGTCGCCAACGGCCAGACGATCGCCGAGGCGGCGCTGATGAGCCTCACCCTGTTTGCTGGTGCGAGCCAGCTCGTTGGCATCGAACTGTTCGGCCAGAAAATCGCGCCGTGGATTATCGTGCTGTCGATTTTTGCGGTGAACTTCCGACACATTCTCTATTCGGCGGCGATGGCGCCCTATGTGCGGCATTTCACGCCGGTGCAGAAGTTCTTCGGGTTCTTCCTGCTCACCGATCCGCAGTTCGCCGAGACGGTCAATCGGGGCGAGTCGGGGCGAGGGGTAAGCTTTTCCTGGTACATCGGCTACGGGGCCATGATCTACGTCCCCTGGCAGGTGATGACGGTGCTGGGCGGCGTGTTCGGCCAGTGGATCGGTGACCCGAAGATGATCGGCATCGACGTGCTGCTGCCGATCTACTTCATGGCGCTGGTCCTCGGTTTCCGCAAACGGCCGAATTTCCTGCCGGTCGTCGCCATGAGCGGTGCCGCCTCGGTGATCGCCTACCACACCGTCGGGTCGCCCTGGCATGTCAGCATCGGCGCCGTTGCCGGCATGCTGCTTGCGGCAGCGCTGCCGGTGAAGCGCGAGGAGCGCCGCGTGGCGACGCAGGAGGACTGACATGGCGGCGTATTTCCACACCGACATGGTGCTCATCATCCTCGCCGGGGCCGTCGCCACCTTCCTGACGCGCATCGGCGGTTACGTGCTGATCACACGGATGAAGTCGATTCCGCCCCGCCTCGAAGCGGCACTGAACGCGGTGCCGGCGGCCGTGCTCACGACGCTCGTTGCACCCGCCTTCTTTACCGGCGGGCCGGACGTGCAGGTCGCCATGGCCGCCGCCCTCATTGCCAGCCTCCGCCTGTCGATCCTGCCCATGCTGTTCGTCGGCTGGTGCGCGGTGATGCTGATGCGCTACGCGCTTGGCGGGTAAGGGCAGGCGCCAAGCAAAAATGGGAGGCGCACGCCTCCCTTCTTGTGCCTCCGTCAAGCACCGTGGCTGAACGGTGCGGTCGCCGCGGTCAGCCAGTCGCGCACGTTTGCATCCTCGAGCAGCGGCATCAGCGCCGCGCGCGTCTGGGCGTGGTACGCGTCGATCCAGTGCAGTTCCTCGCGGGTCAACAATTCCGTCAGGATCAGCCGCTTGTCGATCGGGCAGAAGGTCAGCGTCTCGAAACCGAGCATGTCGATGTCGCCACCGTCGACCGGCGCGGCCGGCAGGACATGGACCAGGTTTTCGATGCGGATGCCGAAGCTTCCCGGGCGGTAATAGCCGGGTTCGTTGGAGAGGATCATGCCCGGCAGCAGTTCCTGGGTCGACAGCCGCGCGATGCGCTGCGGCCCTTCGTGGACCGACAGGTAGGAGCCGACGCCATGACCGGTGCCGTGAGCGAAATCCGCCCCGGCCTTCCACAACGCGATGCGGGCGAGCGGGTCGAGGTCGCAGCCGCGCGTCCCTTTGGGGAAGCGAGCGGTGCTGATGGCGATCATGCCCTTCAGGACGAGCGTGAAGAAACGCTTCTGTTCCTCCGGTACGTCGCCGATCGCAACCGTGCGGGTAATGTCGGTCGTGCCGTTGATGTACTGCGCGCCGGAATCGATCAGGAACAGCGTTCCGTCTTCGAGTTTCGCATCGGTGTCGGTCGTCACGCGATAGTGCATGATCGCGGCATGGGCGCCGGCGCCGGCAATCGTGTCAAAGGAGATGTCCCGCAGCGGATTCTGCATGCGCTCGCCGACGGCGGCGCGGCAGGCCTCCAGCTTCTTCGTCACCTCGATCTCGGTCAGCGTACCGGGGCGGCTTGCGTCGAGCCAGGCGAGAAACTCCACGATCGCCGCGCCATCCTGCAGGTGCGCCTTGGCCGAGCCGGCCAGTTCGATCTCGTTCTTGCAGGCGCGCGGCAGCCGGGCGGGATCGGCCGCTTCGATGACCGTGCCGCCGGCGATGCGGATCGCTTCCGCGAGCGCAAACGGTGCCTGGTCCGGGTCGATCTGGATCTTCTTGCCCGCGCTGGAAAGGGCGGCGATGCGGCCGCCGAACTCCGACGGCGGCAGGAAGTCGGCAAGCTGGGTGAGGTAGGCTTCTTCCTCGATCCCCGTCTTGCGCTTGTCGATGAAAAGTTCGGCCCTGCCATCCGCATGCAGAATGGCGCGGGCGAGGGGGTGAGGGGTGTGCGGGACGTCGCTGCCCCGGATGTTGAACAGCCAGGCGATCGTCGACGGATCGGTCACGGCCAGCGCGTCGGCCCCTGCCTCGCCAACCTTCGCCGCCATCTCCGCGATCTTGTCCCTGGCCAGCTTGCCGGCAAACTCCTGCGGCTGGATGCGCACACGGCCGAGCGGCTCGGTGGGGCGGGCTGTCCAGAGACGGTCGAGCGGATTGCGATCAAGCTGAACCAGCACGCCGTCGATTTCCTTCAGCGCCTTCTCCAGCTTGCGCACCTCGGCCCCGGTATGCAGCCAGGGATCGATGCCGAGGCGGAAGCCCTTCGCCATGTGCTTCGGGATCCAGGTGTGCGGCGGCTCGTTGACCAGGTCGCCGCCCTTGAACACGCTGCCGTCCACCTGCTCGGCGAGTTGCGTCACGTAGCGGCCATCGACGAAGACGATGGCTTCGCCGCGCGTGACGAGCGCAACGCCGGCCGAGCCGGTGAAGCCGGTCAGCCAGGCGAGTCGCTCGGCGCATTTTGGCACGTACTCCCCCTGAAACTCGTCGGCGCGGGGCACGAGGAAGCCGTCGATGCCAAGGGTGTCGAAGGTGGCGCGCAGCGCGTCGCTTCGTTCGCGGCCAAACTGCGGGGTGGAGGTGACATCGAAACTCTGAAACATGATTTGGCTTCCGGCTGAACTGGACTCGCGCGACTCTAGAACAACTGCCTGCGAAGTGAAATCGTGGTCATGGACAATCGTTCGTCGGCCGGCCGGCGCGCGCCGCAGTTCTGCCGGAAGGCGGAGAGCAATGCTTGCATCCATGCGCTCTACGCATGGCTCCCATGCCCAATTAATCCTGTCCTTATTTTTTGCTTGGGCTATAAAGCGGCCAACGAAGCGAACGCGAGTTGCGCTTGAAACGAAAATAAACGAAAGTTTCGCCGGAAGGCGATGCTGCTAGGTGTTCCGATCAGACGCTTGTCCGGTCACTCCTCCTCCCTCCTCCGGGTAGGCGTTCGGAGCACATAGGGTCCGCTTGAGCTCTCCTCCTCCTTAAGGCTCGCGGACAGACCGGCTTGCCGGTCATGGGCGGTGCCTCTGGCACCGCCTTTTCTCTTTTCAGACCTCCCGGCCGTATCCCTGCGCGGCCGGGAGGTTTTTCGTTTCACGCTCTGTCGAGGTGGATCGTCACCCAGCCGTTGCGCCAGATCGTGCGCACGTGCCGCAGGCCCGCGCCGTTGTAGGCCGACAAGACCTTCCAGCGCTGGTTGGCAAGGATGCCGGACAGGATGACGTGTCCTCCCGGCGCCAGATGCGCCACAAGCTGCGGCGCCATCCGCATCAGGGGACGGGCCAGAATGTTGGCGATGATCAGGTCGAACGGGCCATGGCGGCGGAAGGCCGTGTGGTGGAATCCGGGCGCAGTCTCAAGCGTGATGCCGCTGGCGATCTTGTTGTTGCGCACGTTTTCGCGCGCCACCTTCGTCGCGATCGGGTCGATGTCGGTCGCAAGCACCGGAATGGGCGCGAGCTTGCGGGCGGCGATCGCCAGCACGCCGCTGCCGGTGCCGAGATCGAGAGCGGAGCGGATCGTTTTCGCCCGCATGACGCTCTCGATCATTTCGAGGCAACCCGCCGTCGTGCCGTGATGCCCAGTGCCGAAAGCCTGGCCGGCATCGATCTCTATGGCAATCTCGCCCGCTCGCACCGTGTCGCGGTCATGCGAGCCGTGGACGACGAAGCGGCCCGCCCGCACAGGCTGCAGCCCTTCCAGCGACTTGGCGATCCAGTCGACGTCGGGGATCTCCTCGCGCTCGATCACCGCATCGGGAAAATCATCCTTCAGCAGCGCGGCGAAGCGTTCCCGGACCTCTTCTTCCTCGTCCGCCATCAGATAGACGGACGCTTCCCATCGGTCCGCCTTCTCGTCGATCTCCATCGTGGCGATGGCGTAGCCTTCTTCCTCGAAGACATCGGTCATCAGGTTGAGGATCGCTTCGGCGTTCCGTTCGGTCGTGGTGATGAATAGACGGATCTCGCTCACGTGGGGCTGTTCCTGCATGGCTGGGCGGGCCGGTGTCGCCGACCGTTTCGGTTCGCGGATGCGCTAGCATGTCCGGGCCACCGAGCAAAGCCGTTCAGTGCGTTCGGGCGATCCAGGGCGGGTGAGGCGTGTCCATCCCGGCAATTCCCGACACGAGCCGGTGCTCGGCAAAGGGGAGGTAAGCCATCAGCGGAAGCAGCCGTTCGCGCAGCGTGAGCGCCAGGGGACGCTCCAGTGTGGCAAGCGCCGTCAGCATCCGCGTCTGACGCAGAACACTCCGTACGGCCGGCAGGCGCAGCGCCGAATATTCCGATTCGCGCCCTTCGGAGATGAGCCAGGCGAGCCAGCAGGCGTCCTCGATGCCGAGATTCATGCCGCGCGCCCCGATCGGCGAATGTATGTGGGCCGCGTCGCCGGCAAGATAGACGCGACCGATCGACATCGCATCGACATGCCTGAAGCTCACGTTGAACTCCGACCGCCAGGTCTGTTCGACCGGATCATGCGGGTGCACGATTCGGTCCTCGAAATCCGGCAGCGTCGAGATGTAGCGCAATAAATTGGCACGGACCGGAATGCAGCCGAGGACGCCGGGATTGGTGAAATCCACCCGCGCATAGCTGACGTCGACCGGGGCGCCATAGGCATAGTCGGCCAGGAAGAAGTCGTTCTCCAGCGCCTCGCCCGGAAAGGTGAAGCCGCAGGACTTGCGCACGACCGAGTGGGCGCCGTCGGCACCCACCAGAATCGTCGGCTTGACCGTTTCGCCGCTGTCGTCCTTGCGAATGAGGGTGACCTCGGGGTCCTCCGCGCCGCCTTGCACGGTGTTCACCGTCGTGTGCCACTCGGGTTCGACCTCGAAGGTGCGGAGTTGCGCCAGCAGGAGGCGTTCGGTGGCACCCTGCGGCAGGATGCTCAAGGCGGGGGCCTGCCCGCGGAACTTGTTCGTGTGAATGGTCAGCAGCGGCGTACCTTGCGAAGTGAGCTGAAGCCCTTCGATCGGTAAGGCTTGGGCACGTATCTGTCCGGCTATTCCGGACGGTTCGAGCAGTTCCAGCGTCCGCGCATTGACACCGAGCGCCCGGCTCTCGATTTCCGACACGGGCCCATCGGTCTGGGTCACGATCCGCGGCTTGATTCCCCGCCTGGCCAATTCAAGCGCAAGTGTAAGACCAACTGGTCCCGCGCCGGCGATGAGGATCGAAATGTCGGCGCGTGAGACCATGACCGAAGATCCCTATCCCTTGATGAGGTTCTCCAACTTTTGTACGGCAACATCGGGATTCTCGCCATAGGAGATGGTGCCTCGGAAGCGTCCATCGCGATCGAGCAGGAAGACGGAGGCGGTGTGATCCATCGTGTATTCGCCCGTCGGGTTCTTCTCGTCCACCGGGACTTTGCGCGCATAGACGCGATAGCCCTTCACCATCTCCATGACCTTGTCGGTCGGTCCGGAGATCCCGGTGATCCGCTTGGAAACGTTGGAAACATAGGCTCCAAGAATTTCCGGGGTGTCCCGTTCGGGGTCGACGGTGACGATATAGGCCTGCATCTTTGTCCCGTCGGGATCGACCTTGGCGAGCCATCCGTCAAGCTCGAACAGGGTTGTCGGGCAAACTTCGGGGCAGTGGGTAAAGCCGAAGAAAAGCGCCGTCGGCTTGCCGGTGAAGGCCTGTTCCGTGATCGGCTGGCCATCCTGGGCGACGAGCGCAAAGGGGACGCCGAACGGGCCTTCAGCGAGCTTTTCGCCGGTCTTGGACATTTCCAGGGTCAGCCAGCCGAGCAGGCCGGCCAGAAGGGCTATGGCAATCCAGAGCGCGATGCGTACGGTTTTCATCGAGTTATCCGCGATAATGTGCTGTCGCCACGGTTGTCGGCGAGCCTGCTGGAGTCATAGTTCCTCAAGCGCTGGTCGGCAAATGCGCGTATCGCCGCAACCGCGTGCTCGCGGCAATGTGATCAGTTTCAAAAGCACCAGGAGAGACCTGTCTCCGCCATGGTCAGCAGGATCGACGATCCGTGATCGACCCATCCGGCGAAAGCCAGCGAAAAAAGCACGGCAAGCAAGACGAGCGCCAGAGTGAGCGCAATTCCGGAGCGGGCGGTGAGACGGTTTGTAGTCATGCACGTAACCTAGCCTAGATTGCCCCAAACGGGAATGAGGTGGCGCGAACCTTTCGCCCATGTCGTAACAATGATCTGTTCCGCCGCCGGGCAATGCTCTGCAAAGACCTTGAAAACCGCCGATCCGGGTGTGCGGTTAGGGTTTGCTTAATCTCTCTCTGCAACGCTTCGCATGCGTATGGGCCGGAAACGGCCTTTCGGGCATGAGGTCCGCAGGCCATCAGGGCCTCTCGCGCATTTGCGATCCTGCCGCCGAAATCTGGGAAGAGTCCGAGCCATGTCCAACGCCATCAAGCAGTCCGGCGCCTATCTCGAAATTGTTTCGTTCCACCTGGGCGACCAGGAGTTCTGCATCGACATCATGGCCATTCGGGAAATCCGCGGCTGGGCGCCGGTGACGCCGATGCCGCATACGCCGCCTTACGTGCTCGGCCTGATCAACCTGCGCGGCGCGGTGATTCCGGTCATCGACATGGCTTGCCGCCTGGGCATGAAGATGACGGAGCCGTCCGAGCGCTCCGCCATCATCGTCACCGACATCGCCGGCAAGCTGGTCGGCCTGCTCGTCGAGCAGGTCTCCGATATGATGACCATCAAGAGCGAAGACCTTCAGCCGGCGCCGGAGATCATTCCCGAAGCCCAGCGCGCCTTCTGCCGCGGTATCGTCGCGCTGGAAAAGACGATGGTCTGCTTCCTCAACCTCGATACGGTCATTGCCGACGAACTGGCGCAGGCTGCCTGATCCGACCGATCGCCAATGCACGAACCAGCACCCCGGCAGGGATACCGCCGGGGTCTTTGCCATTGAGACTGTTGATTTCCTTGCGCCGGGATCCCACATCCTCCGCCAATCGGAGTCCTGACCATGAAATGCCTGTTGCTTGTTGACCTCCAGAACGGTTTCTGCCCCGGTGGCAATCTCGCCGTCGCGGGCGGTCACGAAGTGATCCCCGTTGCCAACCGGCTGATGGCGGAGGGCGGCTATGATCTGATCGTGGCCTCGCAGGACTGGCATCCCGCCGATCACGGCAGCTTTGCGTCGAACCACCCGGGCAGGCAACCCTTCGAGATGGGGGAACTTGCGGGCAAGCCGCAAATGCTGTGGCCGGACCATTGCGTCCAGCACACGGACGACGCCGCGCTGCACCCCGACCTCGACCGGTCGAAGATCGCGTATATCCAGCGCAAGGGCATGAACCGGCATGTCGACAGCTATTCGGCGTTTCGCGACAACGATCGCACGGCGCACACAGGCCTGGCGGAGTTCTTGAAAGGGCGCGGCGTCACCGATCTCGACATCGGCGGGCTTGCCACCGACTACTGCGTCCAGGCGTCGGCCATCGATGCCGTGGAGATGCTGCCCGGCGTGCGTGTCCGCTTCGTAAAGGATCTGAGCCGTGGCATCGATCCGGCCACGATCAAGGCAGCCGAGCAGGCGATGGCGGCGGCCGGCGTACAGACGGTGACGTCTGCGGAGATCCTGCACGAGGCTGGCTGAGGCCGCTGGGAACACAATCGCGGCAAGCGGACATTGCGCGATATCGGAGGGTCGCCAGAGCGGCCGACCCGGGCGCAGCGTCAGGACGCTCTTGCAAACGCAAATGTCATTGCGGCTTTCCGTGCGACCAGGTGACCTGCTCGCCAAACAGCGGCACCGTGGAGATCGACATCTTTGCCGATCCATCCGTCAGTTCCCGCGAGTGGGCCAGATAGATCAGCGTGTCGTTCTGGCGATCGTAGATCCGTGTCACGACCAGCTTTTTCCAGATCAGCGACAGGCCCGACTTGAAGACCTCCTCGCCACCCTTTGAAAGGCTGATCTTGCCGATGGTGATCGGTCCGGTCTGCTGGCAGGAGATCGCATTGTTGGACGGATCCTCGAACCAGTTGCCCTTCTGCAGGCGGTCGAGAACGCCCCTATCGAAATAGGTGACGTGGCAGGTGACGCCGGAAACCTCCGGATCGCTCACCGCGTCAATCATGATGTCATTGCCCATCCAGTCAACGCCGACCTCGCCGACGGTGTCGGCGGAGGCGGCTGTGGTGAAAAGGCAGAGGCTGGCAGCAAGGGCGAGGGGCAGGCGCAGGGCGGTCATCGATCGGTCTCCATCGTGGCTGTCCCTTTCAGGTAGGTGGACGGCAAGACTTTGCAACGCCGCGTCAGGCGTTCTTTGCCGCGGCGATCGTCGCACGCACGGCGTCGCGATCCGTCACCGTCAGCTCGTACTCGCGGTCCTTCTCCGTGCCGCCCATGCCGACATGCGGATTGCGGAAGCGCATGCCGCTTGCAACCGTCTTCAGCGCCGCGAAATGCAGTTCCTTCAATCCCGCGCCGTCGCGCACGGCCTTGATGTTGTCGGCATCGAGCGCGCCGCAACCCATGATGACGATGCGATCGCCCGCCTGTTCGGTCGCTTTCTTCAGGATCTCCAGCCCCTCAAGCGCCGTATCGCGCTGGCCGGAGGTCAGGACGCGGTCGACGCCGCAGCGGATCAAGGCCTCCAGCGCCTCTCCCGCGTCGGCGGTCATGTCGAAGGCACGGTGGCAAGTGACCGACATCGGCCGCGCTGCCTCGACCAGCGCCTTCATGCGTTCCTCGTCGATGCGGCCGTCCGGCGTCAGGCAGCCGATGACGACGCCGGTGACGCCTTCGGAGCGAAGGGCCAGGATATCGTCGCGCATCGTCTCGAACTCGGTCTGCGAATAGAGGAAATCGCCGCCGCGCGGCCGGATGATTACGTGGACCGGGATGCGAGCTGCCTTGACCGCCGCACGGATGGTCGCAAGGCTCGGCGTCAGCCCGCCTTCCACCAGGCTTGCGCACAGTTCGATGCGATCGGCGCCGGCCCCCTGGGCGGCGAGAAATCCATCGATGCCTTCGACGCAGAGTTCGATGAGCGGCACGGTCATGACAATACCCCTGAACTGATTCCGGGCACGTTAGGGCGGCCCGGTCGGATGGGCAATGGGGCTTTGATCGCGCCTTGCAAGGCAAACCGTGTATGAGAGCGGGGCCGCCATTTCCTCCGGGCGCGCGCTGCGCTATCCATCTGGCCAAGACGTGTCAGGGGGAGCGCATCGTGGACAGCATCACAGACCTTGGCGCCGTGCAACTGTCGGCGGCCATTCACGCCCGTGACGTATCGTGCCGATCCGTCATGGCGGCTTATCTGACGCGGATCCAGGCGCTCAATCCGAAAATCAACGCGATCGTCAGCCTGCGCGAGGAAGCCGAGTTGATGGCCGAGGCCGAAGCCGCAGACCGCGCGCTTGCGCAGGGCCGCTCGCGGGGATGGCTTCACGGCATTCCCTTCGCCGTCAAGGACCTGTCCGAGGCGAAGGGGCTGCGCTGCACCTACGGGTCGCAGAATTATCGGGATTTTGTGCCGGACTTCGACGACATCCACGTCGAGCGCATCCGCGCCGCCGGCGCCATCATCATCGGCAAGACGAACGCGCCGGAAATGGGGCTCGGTTCGCACACCTACAACGACGTCTTCGGCGCCACGCACAATCCCTATGACCGCAGCAAAAGCGCCGGCGGCTCATCCGGCGGGGCGGCGGCGGCGCTTGCGGCGCGGCTTGTCCCGGTGGCGGACGGCAGCGACATGATGGGGTCGCTGCGAAACCCGGCCGCGTTCAACAACGTCATCGGCTTTCGGCCGAGCTTCGGCCGCGTGCCATCGCTCGGCAATGAACTCTACCTCGGCCAGCACGCGGTGAACGGGCCGATGGGGCGCTGTGTCGCCGACGTGGCGGCGCTGCTGGCGACCCAGGCCGGTTACGATCCACGCGACCCGCAATCCCTGCCGACGGAGGATATCCTGCCGGCCGAGCGCGCCGATTTTTCCGGAGCGAGGATCGGTTGGCTCTGCGACTATGGCGGCCATCTGGCCTTCGAGCCGGGCGTGCTGGAGCTCTGTCGGGAAGCGCTTGGCGTGTTTCCCGCGCTCGGGGCTTCCGTTTCCGACGTGCAGGCAGGCTTCGATATGGACCGCCTCTGGTGGGGCTGGCGGACCTACCGACATTTTCTTGTCGCCGGCGGGCAGGGGGCGGACTACGCGGACGCCGCCCGGCGGGCGAAAATGAAGCCGGAAATGATCTGGGAGATCGAGAACGGGCTTGCCCTCTCCGCCGCTGACGTTCTCGCCGCTTCCGCTATCCGCAGCGACTGGTATCGCTATCTGCTGGGTCTGTTCGAACTCTACGATTTCCTCGTCCTGCCCTCGGCGCAAGTCTTTCCCTTCGACGTGGCGCTCCAATGGCCCAGGGAGATCGCGGGACGCGCCATGGACACCTACCACCGCTGGATGGAGGTGGTGATCGGGCCGACCATGGCGGGCTTGCCGGTCGCGGCCATGCCGGCAGGGTTCGGCGACAACGGCCTGCCGGCCGGCATCCAGATCATCGGGCGGCCGCGGGCAGACAAGCAGGTGTTGCAGATCGCCGCAGCCTACGAGACGCAGGTGGACTGGTTGCGGAGACTGCCGTTAATCACGTGAGCGGAAGGCAAGCGGAAGATGCGCGGAAGGCGACGGTTTGTGATTTGTCGATTTCTTCGGTGCGACGTATCCTTTCGGGCCGGCGCGCGGACCATGATTGTGAGGCGTGGCCGGCGAGCACACATTGTCGGGAGGTTTCGATGGGCCGGAAGTACATCGACTGCCGCGAATTTCCGAGTGACATGAAATGCACGATCGCGATATCGGCCGACAGCGAAGACGAGCTGATCGATGCGGCCGTGTTGCATGCGGTCTCCGTTCATGGCGAGCATGACACGCCCGCATTCCGCGCGGAAATCCGCAAGGCCGTCCACGACGGCATGCCACCGCTGAAAGTGGCCTGACATCTGCTGCCGGACGCGGCGTTCAATGCGTCCATCCAGCTTCAGCGCCGCCGTGTCGGCATTGGCCGCCTGACGCGGGGTTCTGCGTTGGCCGCTTTAGATGGTTAACGCGCTAAAAAATCTAGACATCGATCAGCAACGGAAGCGGCAATCTACAAATTGCGGCCGTATCTGAAGTTGGCCGAATAACCATCGGAAAAGAAATATTTTTTTTGCGGATCGCGTCGTTCCCGCAACCATCCCCCATGCTTTTTGTCAACCCCCGTAAAGGAATTGCTTACCATAGTTTGACACTATTTTCGTCATTGTTTCGACCGGTGCGCATGGCACGGGGCGCTCTGGTCCGGGCGCGTCGACGCCGAATACCGGTCCCGACGACAATCCGTTTGATTGGCGCCGGATCGAGTCACCAGTAGTTTGGGTAACGAGTATCATGGCGTCTGTCATCGTTGCGTGCAGTGAGTTCCAACCCCGTCGCGGGGCTTTCCAAATCCTCAAAGGATCACGTGGCCTGCTCTTCGGAGCCGTTGCTGTTTGCCTTGGCATCGCAGCGTCGTCCTGGATCATCGCCGCAGTGGCCACCGCGCAGGCGATGGCGCCGGCAGCTTCGGCCGAGAAGGCGAGCCGTCTGCAGGTTTCCCTTATTCGTCCAGCCGCGGACCATGCGGTGCCGGTCCAACGGAACATCCGGGTGCGGAAGTTCGAACGGCTTTCGAAAACGCCGGCCGATCAACTCTGGCCGGCCGGTCTCACCGCTGAAGCGATCCAATCGCATCAACGCAAGAAGAACGCGATCGCGACGATGAGGTTGGCGATGGAGGCGGTGCAGAGCCAGAACCCGCCGACCGTCGTTGCCGCTTCGCAGGTCAGCAACGGCGTTGTCGCCGAAGCGCGGAAGGATACGCTCGTGACGGCACTTGTCGACCCCGGTTCGACGAGCGACGCGGCGCTGGGCAAGCCCTTCAGCCTCGTGATGAGCGAAGAGACGCATCCGCTTCCCGATACGATCCCGCTGCCCGAAGGACGTCCGAAGATGCTTGCGAAGGCGACGGAAGACAAACCGGACCGGCGCGAGGGCAAGCCATCCGTGAAAGAGCTCGCCTATGCCAGCCCGGCGGTCGACAGCGACGATGAGGTGCGCGAAAAAGTCCGGCCGAGCTGGTTCGGTTCGCGAAACCGCGCCCGAGGACGCACCGCATACTATGACATTGCGGCCGGTGTCGTGCACCTTCCAAACGGGGAGCGGCTCGAGGCACATTCCGGCATCGGCCAGATGCGCGACAATCCGAAATACGTGCACATGAAGATGCGGGGATCGACACCGCCGGGCGTCTTCAAGCTGTCGATGCGCGAGAAGCTCTTTCATGGCGTGCAGGCGTTGCGCATGACGCCGGTCGACGGCGTTCATCCGCACGGGCGCACGGGTCTGCTGACCCATTCCTATCTGCTGGGCCGCAATGGCAATTCGCACGGTTGCGTCGCGTTCAAGAACTATCCCCGGTTCCTTGCGGCCTATAAGCGCGGCGAGATCGATACGCTCGTCGTCGTGCCGAGCATGAATGCCGGCAAGAGCCAGTTCGCCTCACTGTTCGGCAGGCAGGGATAGTCAGGGAATCGAAGCCGCAGACGCAGGAACCCTTCCGCCGGCCTGGCAAATGTGACCGGCGGCCTCGAGTCATCGGCAACGCGCACACGGTATCTCGCCGTGTCTAAATACCCGGCGACGCTGTCAATCTTTTGCGCCCGAAACAGCAGCGTCGCGCACCAAAGCGCTGTCGCGCTTCCTGCCCGCATGCAATTCTGTTTTTCGAAGACCGCTTCTGATCCTCGATGCCGGGCGCTAGGCCATGAACAACCGACGCAGGGTGGCGAAGAAGCCGGGCGACTTGGGTGCAAGGATTGCCCGGATCTGTGCCGCTGCCGTTGCCGCGCTTACAGCCGATCCATAGTGGCAGTAGCAGATGACCTCGTGCAACTCGTCGTCCGAGAGGTCGAAGAACCGCCGTGCTTCGCCATAGGTGTCGTCTGCCAGCCCTGCTGCACGCAGAACGGGATCGGCGTAGGCGACGGAGATCGGCGAACCATCGCCGCGCATGTTCGCGCGGACGCTCGGTGACTGATGCTCGGTCTGGCGCAGGGTCGACAGGTGCCAGTGCGGATTCTTCTCGAGGAGTTCCGCCCAGCGCTCGAGCCGCTCCTTGCGGGTCATGGTCTGAGCCGGATAGGTCTCGACTTCTGCAACAAGCCGTAGTTGTTCCACTGTTTGATGCTTCATCTTGGACTCCCATTCAGAGGATGGATGCTCCGCCCCCCCCAATGCTATGCAGCCCCTAGGCGAAGGGTGACTCCACTGCGAGCAGATGTCCAATCACGATCGAAGGCGGGCCAAAAAGAATGGTCCCCTGACGGCGGGCGGGCCGTCTACGCCCGCTCCACGAAGCCGTCCAGCACCCGCTTCTGCCCGGCGCGGTCGAAATCGATCGTCAGCTTGTTGCCCTCGATCGCGGCGATGTTGCCGTTGCCGAATTTCAGATGGAACACGCGGTCGCCGACCGAAAAGCGCGACGGTTCGGTCGTCGTCGACTTGGCGACGAGTTCACCTTCGATCGTGCGGGCCCGCGGCCCGCTCTCGCCGTAACCGATGCGCTCGACCGCGTGGCCGGAGCGGTTGCCCCAGTTGTCGCGCGTGGCGTCGGTCTTGTTCTGCTGCGCGCGGCGCCAGCCGGGGGTGGAGTAGCTGTTCTGGAACGGCTCCTGCTTGTCGAAGCGCGATTGACCGTAACCGCCACCGCGTCCGTAGCCGCCGTAAGACTGGTCGGATTCGGCCACCTCGACATGGGCCTCGGGGAGTTCGTCAAGGAAGCGCGAAGGAATGGTCGACTGCCACAGGCCGTGGATGCGGCGGTTGGAGACGAACCAGATGTGGCAGTTGCGCTTGGCCCGGGTGATGCCGACATAGGCGAGGCGCCGCTCTTCCTCCAGGCCGGCGCGTCCGCCTTCGTCGAGCGCACGCTGGTGCGGGAACAGCCCTTCTTCCCAGCCGGGCAGGAAGACGGTCTCGAATTCGAGGCCCTTGGCGGAATGCAGCGTCATGATCGAGACGGCGTCGAGATCCTCGTTCTGCTCGGCATCCATGACAAGCGCGACATGCTCGAGAAAACCGCGCAGGCTCTCGAACTGCTCCATCGAGCGGATGAGTTCCTTCAGGTTCTCCAGCCGCCCCGGCGCCTCGGCCGACTTGTCGTTCTGCCACATCGCGGTATAGCCGCTCTCGTCGAGGATCTGCTCGGCAAGCTCGGTGTGCGGCATGGTTTCCAGCAACCCCTGCCAGCGCTTGAAGTCGGCGACGACGTCGAACAGCGCCTTGCGCGCCTTCGGCTTCAGCTCGTCGGTCTCGATGATGTCGCTGGCGGCGGCCAGCATCGGAATGTCACGGGCGCGGGCGTAGTCGTGCAGGTTGCGAATCGTGGTGTCGCCCAGGCCGCGCTTCGGCGTGTTGACGATGCGCTCGAAGGCGAGGTCGTCGGCCGGTTGGCAGACGAGGCGGAAATAGGCCATGGCGTCGCGGATTTCCAGCCGCTCATAGAAGCGCGGGCCGCCGATGACGCGGTAGTTCAGGCCGAGGGTGACGAAGCGGTCTTCGAACTCGCGCATCTGGAACGAGGCGCGCACCAGGATCGCCATGTCGTTGAGGTTGTGGCGCTTGCCGTTGCGATCCGGGCGCTGCAGCGTCTCGATCGTCTCGCCGACGGCGCGCGCTTCCTCCTCCGAATCCCAAGCGGCGTGGACGACGACCTTGCCGTCCTCCGGATCGACGCGATCGGTGAACAGCGTCTTGCCGAGCCGGCCCTCGTTGTGGGCGATCAGGTGGCCGGCGGCGCCGAGGATATGGGCGGTCGAGCGGTAGTTGCGCTCCAGCTTGATCACCCTGGCACCGGGAAAATCCTTCTCGAAGCGCAGGATGTTGTCGACCTCGGCGCCGCGCCAGCCGTAGATCGACTGGTCGTCGTCGCCGACGCAGCAAATATTTATTTGCTGCTTTTCATTTGCGCTCACGGCCGCATCGCGCCTACCGGCGCTGGCCTGCGCGGGCGCGGGCGAAGCGTCGCCCGGCCAGCTATCGCTGGCTCGGCCTTCGGCCGGGACCGACGCCCGACCCGAGGATTGCGATCGCTGCGCCAAAAGCCGCAACCACATGTACTGGGCGGTGTTCGTGTCCTGATACTCGTCGACGAGAATATAGCGGAACTTCTGATGGTACTCCCGCAGGATGTCCGGATGGGCGCGGAAGATGCGGATCGGATGCAGCAAGAGGTCGCCGAAGTCGCAGGCGTTGAGCGTCCTCAGCCGGTTCTGGTAGGCGGCGTAGAGCTCGCGGCCCTTGCCGTTGGCAAAGGCGCGGGCGTCGCCCTCGGGGATCTGCGCCGGATCGAGGCCCTTGTTCTTCCAGGTGTCGATCATGCCGGCGAACTGCTTGGCCGGCCAGCGCTTGTCATCCAGCCCCTCGGCCTGGATGATCTGCTTGATCAGCCGCACCACGTCGTCGGTGTCGAGGATGGTGAAATCGGATCGCAGCCCGGCCAGTTCGGCGTGGCGGCGCAATAGCTTGACGCCGATCGAGTGGAAGGTGCCGAGCCAGGGCATGCCCTCGACGGCGCCGCCGACCAAGAGGCCGATGCGCTCCTTCATCTCGCGGGCGGCCTTGTTGGTGAAGGTCACGGCGAGGATCTGCGAGGGAAAGGCGCGGCCGGTGGCGAGGATATGGGCGATGCGGGTCGTCAGCACGCGCGTCTTGCCGGTGCCGGCGCCGGCGAGCACCAGCACCGGGCCGTCCAGCGTCTCGACCGCCTCGCGCTGCTCCGGATTGAGGCCGGCGAGGTAGTCGGGGGCACGGTGCGCATCGCGGGCGGCCATGGCGCGCGCGGCAATGCCGCCGGAGGCCTGGCCGGGCTTTTGGCTCGGGGCGTGGGCCTTCTTCAGCGCCGGATCCTCGTCGTCGAAGAAGGGAATGTCGTCGTAACCGCTCATCATGCGGCCCAATGTAGTGATTCGGGGGCGAAAGGCCAGTTTCGCGTTCTTCTTTTATTCCGTGATTTCGATCGCAGGCACGACGGTGTGGACGGCCATGCACCCGTCGGCCGCTCCGCTGCCGGTGCAGGACGCAAGGCCTGCACCGGGGAAGGCGCATCAGGACTGATAGAGGGTTTCCTGGTGGACGACGATCCGGGCGTGATAGGGTACGCGCTTGTATAGGTCGATCACGTCCTGGTTCATCAACCGGACGCAGCCAGCCGAGACGGCCTTGCCGATTGATTTCCACTCCCGGGTTCCGTGCAGTCGGTACAGCGTGTCCTTGCCGTCCTTGAAGATATAGAGAGCACGTGCGCCGAGCGGGTTGCTCACTCCGGGCGCCATGCCGCCGTTGGCGATGGAGTATTTCTCGAGTTCGGGCTGGCGCTTGATCATTTCATTCGGCGGCTTCCAGCGCGGCCAGGGCTGGCGCCAGTGGATGACGCCTTCGCCCTGCCAGGAAAAGCCGTCGCGGCCGATGCCGACGCCGTAGCGCATTGCCGTGCCGCCCGGCTCGACGAGATAGAGGAAGCGCGACGGCGTGTCGACGACCACGGTTCCGGCCGGCTCCCCGGTGGGGTTCGCAACGCGTTGCCGGTAGAACTTGGGATCGATCTGCTGGTACGGAACGGCGGGAATCGAGTGACCGCCATCCTCGACCGGGCCGTACATGGCATCCAGTTCGGGGTTCGTCGGAGGTACGGTCGGACGACGCGGCGCCTGTGGGATGGGCGCGACCTTGCCGCTCGGTGTTGTGGTGGTACAGCCCGCCAACGCCGCGGCAGCGGCAGTCAAAATGAACGTTCTCCGGGACGTAAGAGATGCAGACGACATTTCAGGGAGTTTCTTTCCGGGAAGGGTGTGTGCAGGCCGTTGCCTACCCATGTTCCCGACGGCATGACAAGGCTCGATGGCGATCACATCTTTGTCATGGGAATGATGTCGCCAGAACTGTGTCCGATATGCCGCGGAGGGAGTAGAAGGGACCGCGGCCGGGGACCCGCGGCCGGGCGGCACGCACAGAGATCGTTCGGGCCGACCATGGATGCGGCGTTGCCGAATCAGTTCCGGTCGGCGTCGAATGCCGGATCGACCGGCACCTGCAGCGCGGTTGCCAGCTGGTTCGTTTTTGCGGCGAGCGCGATGATCGACATCAGTTCGGCGTGTTGCGCGGCACTCATGCCCTTCGCCTTTGCCGCTGCGGTATGCGAGTGAACGCAGTAACTGCAGCCGTTGGTGGCCGATACGGCGATGTAGAGCATTTCCTTGACGAGCGGATCGAGCGTCGACGGTGTCGCCATGATCGCCTTGACCTCGCGCCAGGTGTTTTCCAGCAGGGCGGGGTCGTAAGCAAGGTAGAGCCACATGTTGTTGATGAAGTCGGAATTGCGCGTGGTGCGGATGTCGTCGAAGACGGCCTTGACGCGCGGATCGGTCTCCGGGTCGGCGGCGGGCTTGACGGTGCTCATGGCGTGCCTCCTTGCAGATGGGACATGTTTGGCGGCGTGAAGCCCGCCGACGATAACAAATCTTGCACGAGTGTCGGAACGCGCAGTTGGCGACGGCTTCCAGCGCCAGCGGCGGCTGCGATCTATAGTGGTTGCAATCGAACCTTCGCGCAAATCTTACAATTCCGTAATGATCGCATTCTTTCATTGCCGGTTCATGGGCAAGACACGATACTTGCCCTATACGGCAACCGCGCCGACGCGGAGCGTCGACCCTTGCCCGGAGAGTTCAATGCGCCTTTGGAAACAATTTCTGGTAAGCCTTGCCGTGGTCGGCGCGGGCCTGCTCGTCTGGGGCCGGCTGGCGCCCGGGGCAGGAGACGCCCTCAAGTCGGCCGGCCTGCCGGAAAGTCTGGTCGCGCTCGTGGCGCCGAGCAGCGCCGTTGACGGCGGCAAGGCGGGCAAAGGCGGGCAGGGCAATGGCCAGCGCGGCGGTTTCGGTGGGCCGACGCTGGTGGTGACGAAACCCGTGCAAATGACCCTGGTCAACGACCGCCTCAGCGCCATCGGCGACGGCGAGGCGATCCGGACCGTGGTCGTTACCCCCTATTCGAGCGGCAACCTGACACAAGTCGTGGTGAAGTCGGGCGACCGGGTCACGCAGGGCGAGCTGATCGCCCAACTCGACAACGACGAGCAGAAGATCGCCGCGGATCAGGCTCGCCTGACCCTCGACCGGGCGAGGGACAAGCTGAACCGATACGAAAACCTCAAGGCGGCCGCGGCCGTCACCGATGTTGCGATCCAGGACGCGCGCGATGAGTTGAAGGCAGCGGAACTTGCGTTGCAGAAGGCCGAGCTTGACCTGCGCCGCCGCGACATCAACGCGCCCTACGCCGGCATTGTCGGCATCATTTCGGTCAATCCGGGCGACTATGTCACCACCTCGAGCGAAATCGCGCGCATCGACGACCGCTCCGAGATCCTCGTCGACTTCTGGGTGCCCGAGCGTTTCGTGCCGAAGATCCGCGCCGGTGGGCCGGTGTCGGCGACGGCGATCGCGCGGCCGGGCGAGGTCTTTACCGGTTCGGTCGAGGCTGTCGATAATCGGATCGACCAGGCAAGCCGGACACTGCGGGTACGCGCGCGCATCGACAATCCGGACGACATTCTGCGCGCCGGCATGTCCTTTTCCGTCACGATGCATTTCGAGGGCGATCGCTATCCGAGCGTCGATCCCCTGGCGCTGCAATGGAGTGCCGACGGCTCCTATGTCTGGCGTATTGTCGATGACAAGGCGCAGAAGGTCCCGGTCAAGATCATCCAGCGCAACCCAGACAAGGTTCTGGTCGACGCCGAGCTGGCGGAAAACGAAGTCGTGGCGATCGAGGGCTTGCAGCGGCTGCGTAGCGGCAGCGACGTCAAGATCCTCAGTGTCGGCAAGGATGCGCAGCAGCCCCCGGTCGCGGAGGGCACGTGATGGCAGAGCGGCAAGCCGTTACAGACATGCGTGGCGGCCAGGCGGGCTTTACCGCACTCTTCGTTCGTCGCGCCGTCTTTGCGCTCGTCGTCAACACCCTGATTGTCGTTGCCGGGCTCGCCGCCTTCAACGGCGTCGAGATCCGTGAGCTGCCCTCGGTCGATCAGCCCGTGATCACCGTCACGACTGTATTCGAGGGGGCTTCGCCCGAAACGGTGGACCGCGAACTGACCGACGTCGTCGAGGGGGCCGTGTCGCGGGTGCAGGGGATCAAGGACATTTCCTCCACCTCGTCGTTTGGCCGCAGCCGCGTGACCCTGCAGTTCAGCGACACGACCGATGTGAGCCAGGCGGCGAACGACGTGCGCGATGCGCTCGGGCGCGTGGCCAACCAGCTTCCCGACGGTGCCGAGGAGCCGCGCGTCGTCAAGGCCGACGCCGACAGCCAGCCGATCATGCGGCTTGCGCTGACCTCCGATCGCCTGTCGATGGAGGACCTGACGCTTTTGGCGGAGAACGAGATCACCGACCGGCTGGCGGCCGTGGAGGGCGTGGCCGACATCGACGTTTCAGGCGAGCAGGAAAAGGTGTTCCGCGTCGATATCGACCAGGCGAAGCTCGCAAGCCGCGGATTGACGATCGGCGATCTGAGCACGGCGCTGAAGACCGCCTCGTTCGACGTGCCTGCGGGCTCGCTGACCAGCATGAACCAGGACATCACGGTTCGCGCGACGGCGGACCTCGCGACGCCTGAAGACTTCGAGAACCTGATGCTGCAGAACCGCGTCAGGCTCGGCGATATCGCGACGATCACGCTCGGGCCGGACGACGGCACCACAGCGCTTCGCTCGAACGGGCGGCAGGGCATCGGCCTCGGTGTCATCCGCCAGGCGCAGTCGAATACGCTCGACATTTCCGCCGGCATCCGGGCAACCGTCGAACAGCTCAAGAAGATCCTGCCGGAAGGGACCGAACTGCGCGTCACCAGCGATGACGCGGTCTTCATCGAAGGCGCGCTCCACGAGGTGGAGATCGCTCTGTTGGCCGCCGTTCTGATCGTGACGTTCGTGATCTATCTGTTCCTGCGCGATTGGCGGGCGACGCTGATCCCGACGATCAGCATGCCGATCGCCCTGATCGGCACGATCGCGGCGATCTATCTCGCCGGCTTCTCGATCAACATCCTCACCCTTCTGGCGATCGTGCTCGCCACCGGCCTCGTCGTCGACGACGCGATCGTCGTGCTGGAGAACATTGTTCGCCGTCGTGCCGAGGGCCTGGGGCCGCGGGCGGCCGCGGTGCTCGGAACGCTGGAGGTGTTCTTCGCGGTCATCGCCACGACGGCCACCCTCTGCGCCGTCTTCGTGCCGCTCTCGTTCCTGCCGGGCCAGACCGGCCGGCTCTTTCGCGAATTCGGCTTCGTGCTGGCGTTTGCGCTGCTGCTCTCCGGCTTCGTGGCGCTGACGCTCTGCCCGATGCTCGCCTCGCGCATGCTGACGAAGGAGGCGACGGACCATGGCCATGGCGGCATTCTCGGGCGTTTTGGCGATCTCTGCGCCGCCTTCTATCGCCGCTCGCTGAAGGCCTGCCTGAATGCGCCTCTGATTGTCTTTGTGGTCGCGCTCCTCTTCACCGCTTTCGGCGCCGGGTCCTTCCTGACGCTCAAGTCGGAGCTGACACCGAGCGAGGACCGCTCGCTGGTGATGATGCGCATCAGCGCACCGCAGGGGGTGTCGCTGGAGTATGCCCAGGAACAGATGCGCTTGATCGAAGACAAGCTCCGCCCTCTCTACGAGGCGGGCGAGATCATCAACATCTATTCGATCTCCGGCCAGGGCGGGTCGACCAACAGCGGCTTCATGGTTCTGACGCTGGCGCCCTGGAGCGAACGCGATCGCAGCCAGCAGCAGATCGTCGCCGACATCAACGCGGCCGCCGCGCAGGTTCCCTCCGTCCGCGCCTTCGCGATCCAGCCGAACAGCCTCGGCATCCGCGGTGCCGGAAACGGGCTGCAGGTGGCCCTCGTCGGCAACAACTACGAGAAGCTCGGCAATGCCGCGGCCGAGTTGGTGCGCAAGATCGAGGACAGCGGCCGCTTCGAGAACGTGCGTTTGAACTATGAGGCCAACCAGGCGCAGCTTTCGGTGACCATCGATCGCGAACGGGCTTCCGACCTCGGCATCGATATTAATGGGCTTTCCTCCGCCCTGAAGGCCATCATCGATGGCTCGAGCATCGTCGACGTCTATGTGGACGGGCAGGCCTATCCGGTGATCCTGTCCTCGACGACCAATCCGGTCAACGATCCGACCGACCTTGAAAACATCTTCCTCAAGACGGGCGACGGCAAGATCGTGCCGATGTCCTCGATCGCCACGCTGAAGGAGCAGGCCGTGGCCCCGCAGCTGTCGCGCGAGCGGCAGTTGCGCGCCGTATCGCTCTCGGCCGGCCTGAAGGACGGATTTGCGCTCGGTGATGCGCTGAAGATGGTCGAGCAGATGGCCGAGCCGTTGCTGCCCGAAGGGTCGCGCCTTATCCCGATGGCCGAGGCGGCGACGCTCGACGAAAACGCCAACGGGCTGTTCATCACCTTCGGCTTCGCGCTCGTCATCATCTTCTTGGTGCTTGCGGCCCAGTTCGAGAGTTTCGTCAGCGCGTTGATCATCATGACGACGGTGCCGCTCGGCCTTGCCTGTGCCGTCTTCGCGATGATCCTCACAGGCACGTCGCTCAACATCTACAGCCAGATCGGGCTCGTGCTCCTCGTCGGCATCATGGCCAAGAACGGCATCCTGATCGTGGAGTTCGCCAATCAGCTTCGCGACCGCGGACAGGACGTGCGCAGCGCCATCGAAAATGCGTCCAACATCCGCCTGCGCCCGGTCATGATGACGATGATCGCAACGATCGTCGGTGCCTTGCCGCTGGTGCTGGCGAGCGGAGCGGGCGCGGAAGCACGGATCGCGCTCGGCTGGGTTCTGGTCGGTGGCCTCGGACTCGCGGCCATCGTCACGCTGTACCTGACGCCGGTCGCCTATTTGACCATCGCCCGGTTCACCAAGCCGCACGCCGACGAGGAAAACCGCCTTCGGATGGAAATGGATGCGGCCAGCGGGCCGAAACTGCGGCCGGTCAAGCTGGCGCAACGGGGCGCATCGCCGGGGTCGCAGGCAGCGGAATGATATGCGCAGCCTGACTGGCCGCTAAGTCTGTTCGATATCTTGACGGCAACCGGGATCGCCGCGTCGGCGGGTGATCTTGTACCGTCAGTTGCCCGTTCCGGTCTGTGAACCCTCCGCCGGTTTTGTTTCCGTCGTCGTGGTGCCCGGGGCAGGTGTTGCGGGTGTGGGCGATGCGGGTGCCGTGGTGCCCGGAGCCGGGGCGGAGCCCGACTGTTCGGTTGCCGGCGCCGGCGCCGTGCTCGTGGCGGTCGTCGTACGTTCGTTGAGCATTCTGTAGCCGAAGAAGATAACGATCAGGACAATGATGAGGGCGACGATTGTCCATACATTGCGCGGGTTCATGGCTGAACTCCTCTCCATCCATGCGTGCAATTATCAACCAAAGCGATGTGTTTTACATTTAATAACATAGCGTCGTTCGGGCGGACGGACTGTCTCTGTCCGCGGTCGAAACTTGTTATGGACACGCGCGTGGAATTTTGCCCATAACGCCGCGACGAGAGGCGGAGGACGAGCATGGCTCTATCGGATATCAGCGCAGGTGAGCGCAACGAAGAAGCGATCTCAACCGCAGTCTCGGCGTTTCGGCAGGTCTTCGGCATGCGTTTCCAAACGGGTGAGGCAATACGGGCGCAGCACGCCCACACGACCACCTACATTCCCGCACAGGCCCCCGATGGTGTGCTGTTCGCCGAGAGCGCGGAGGATGTGAAGACAGCGGTGCGCCTGTGCGCCGAGCACAAGGTTCCGATCATCCCTTACGGCACCGGCTCCTCGCTCGAGGGACAGGTCAACGCGCCGAACGGCGGCATTTCGATCGACTTCGGCAAGATGAACCGTGTGCTCGAACTGAATACCGAGGATCTTGATTGCACGGTCGAGCCGGGCATCACCCGCGAGGAGCTTAACGCCCACTTGCGCGACACCGGCCTGTTCTTCCCGATCGATCCCGGGGCGAACGCCTCGATCGGCGGCATGGCCTCCACGCGCGCATCCGGGACCAACGCCGTGCGCTACGGCACGATGAAGGACAATGTCCTGGCGGTGACGGTGGTGACGGCCAAGGGCGAGGAAATCCGCACCGCGCGCCGGGCACGGAAGTCCTCGGCCGGCTACGACCTGACGCGCCTCTATGTCGGGTCGGAGGGTACGCTCGGCGTGATCACCTCCGTCACGCTGCGGCTGCAGGGCATTCCGGACGTGATTGCCGGCGGCATCTGCGGTTTCCCGACGCTGAAGGACGCCTGCAACGCCGTGATCATGACGATCCAACTCGGCATCCCCGTGGCGCGGATCGAACTCGTCAACGCGCTGCAGATCAAGGCCTGCAACGCCTATTCCGGCCTGACGCTGCCCGAGCAGCCGACCTTGTTCGTCGAATTCCACGGTACCGGGGAAAGCGTCGCCATGCAGTCACGCCAGTTCGGCGAAGTCGCCACCGAATGCGGCGGCGGCGACTTCCAGTGGACGTCGGATGCCGAGGAGCGGGCGCAACTGTGGAAGGCCCGCCACAACGTCTACTGGGCGGCCAAGGCACTGCGGACCGGCGCCTCCGTACTGGCGACGGACGTCTGTGTCCCGATCTCGCGGCTTGCCGACTGTGTGGCGGAAACCGAAGACGATATTGAACGGCACGGACTGCTCGCGCCGATCGTCGGGCATGCGGGCGACGGCAATTTTCATGTCAGCGTCGTCTTCGACGACAAGGATCCGGCGGAGATCGACGCGGTCGAGGCCTTCGTGGCGCGGCTGAATGCGCGCGCCCTTTCGATGGACGGCACGTGCACCGGCGAGCACGGCATCGGGCAGGGCAAGCAGGCCTTCCTGCCGCGGGAGCTTGGCGCGGCAGTCGACGTGATGCGGCAGGTCAAGCTGGCGTTGGACCCGGATAACATCTTCAATCCGGGAAAGATTTTTCCCTTGCAATGAGACAGATGCCGATGATCCTGCGTATAGTCGGACCGACGGTGCCTGCTGGGGGCGGCGAATATGCAATGATGCGCGCGCGATCCCGGCCCTGGCGCGGAATATGAATTGGGTCACGGGATTGGCGGCGTGCTCTCGCGGGTAATGTTGGCGATAGGCGGTCTGGTGGTGCTGGCGCTGTTTGCAGCCCTGCTCGCGCCGCTTTTCGTCGACTGGACCGGGTTCCGTCAGGAGTTCGAACGCGAGGCCAGCCGCATCGTGGGGCGGAAGGTCGTCGTTCACGGCAGCGTTGACGCCCGCCTCATTCCCTTTCCCTCCGTCACGCTGAACGACGTGCGCGTCGGCGAGGAGGACGGGACCGAGCCGTCGGTCACTGTCCGCCGCTTCTCGATGGACGCGGAACTGGCGCCCATTCTCAGCGGCGAGGCGCTGATCTTCGACATGCGTGTCGAGGAACCGAAGGTGCGGTTGACGCTGCTTTCCGATGGCACGCTCGACTGGGCGCGCGGACGCAAGGCCGACATTCCGACCAAGACCGTTGTTCTGGAAAATGTCGAGGTGACGGGCGGCGAGATCGAGTTCATCGATGAACAGGCGGGTCGGACGCGCCGCTTCACCGGGCTGGATGCGCGGCTGTCGGCGCGCTCGCTCGGTGGTCCCTGGCGCATCGACGGGCGCGGCGCGGTCGACGGCACGACAGGCTCGTTCCAGATGTCGACCGGGCAACTGGACGACAACGGCGTGCTGAAGCTGAAGACGCGGATCGTACCGGACGGTTTGTCGTTCACCGCCGATCTTGACGGCGACTTGAAGGTCGTCAATTTCCGGCCCCAGTATCGCGGAACGTTTGCGCTTGCCGAAAAGAAGGGACCGGACGGTCGTGATCCGGCCAAGCCGCTGGGCGTCTCGGGAGACTTCGAGCTTTCCAACGAACGCTTGCGCGTCCCCCAGTACACGCTCGAGGCGGGCGATCCGGCCGATCCCTACATCGTCACGGGCGAGGCGACGCTCGACACCGGTAAGGCGCCGGAGTTCCTCCTGATCGCCGACGGCCAGCAGATCGACGTCAACCGCATCGGCAATAACGGCAGGCAGGGCAAGACGGGACGCAACCCGGAAGCGACCGCCCGCCAGCGCCTGCAGGGACTGCTGGCGATCCTGGCCGATATTCCCGTGCCGCAGGTGACCGGGCGCGCGAGCCTGAAGCTGCCGGCGCTCGTGATCGGCGACACCACGGTGCGCGAGGTAATGCTCGACGTCGAGCCCGACGGGGACGGCTGGATCGTCGCTCGCGGCACCGCACAATTCCCGGGCCGCACGACCGTGGAGGCGAAAGGGCGGCTTACGCTCAAGGGCAGCCGCCGTTTCACTGGCGCCTTGCTGGTTGCCTCCAACCAGCCATCGGGCTTTGCTGCCTGGCTCGCAGGCTCCGTCGATCCGGAGATCCGCAAGCTGAAGAGTGCCGGTTTCGCCGCCAAGGTCGACCTGACCGCTGAACTGCAGCGATTCGAAAATCTTGAGCTTGCTGCCGGTGCTACAACCCTCAAGGGCCGGATCGAGCGGCAGTCGCGCCAGGGGGAGGCGCCGGCGCTGTCAATCGAGCTGGGCGGCAACCGGGTGGAGATCGAAACGCTTCAGGCCCTTGCCGGTCTGGTGGTCGGCGACGCCTCGAGCGCCGCGCTGCTGCACCATTCCATCGCGATCGACCTGAAGGCGGAGCACTTCGCCGCATTTGGTGAGGAGGCGCGCGACGTCCGGGCCGTGATGTCGTTGCGCGACAGCGTGGTGAACGTCAGTCGCCTCGATGTGGGGTCAGTTGCAGGAGCGGCTGTGTCGGTCAAGGGGCAGGTTGGCGGAACGGTTTCCTCGCCCTCCGCGGGGCTGGACCTGTCCCTGCGCGCGGCGCGAATGCAGCCGGTGTTTGACCTGCTCGCGCGGCATCTTCCGCCGCATCCCGTGCTCGACCGTCTGGTCGGGAGCGCCGGCTACTACGACGACGCCGATCTGAAGATGACGCTGGCGCTGCCCGGCGACAGGAGCGGTCCGGTGGGCATCATCCTTGCCGGCAACGTGAATGGCGGGCGTGTCGATGCGCGCGTTTCCGCCGGCGCCTTCGGCGACTTCATCGCCGGCGATAACATCGAGGCGGGGATGACGCTGGAAAACCCGAACACGGTCGTGCTTGTCGGCCAGCTCGGGCTCGGTCCGTTGCCGTTCGATGCGGAGCCGAACGGCATCGTCGCGATGAAGATCGGGCAGTCGAAGTCCGGTCCGGCCGATGTGACGCTCTCCTTCACCACGAGCGGAACCTCCATCCGCGCGGACGGCAGGGTCGACCTGACGGCGTCCCATTTCCTCGACGGGCAACTGGATATCACCGCCAGTTCCGGAGATATCGAGCCCTACCTCCTGATGAACGGTGTCGTGTTGCCGCAAACAGGGGCGGGGCTGCCTGTCGCGCTGACGACGAAGGCGATTATCGACGCGACTTCGGTCCGGCTGGAGGACATCCATGGCAAGATCGACCGAAACGGCCTGTCCGGAATGCTCGTGCTCGACCGCGCGGCGCCGGTCCTCAAGGGCAGCGGGAACCTGACCTTCGACACGATCGATCTGGCCTGGCTGGCGGAAGGCATATTGGGGCCGGTCGACGATGCCGGTGGCAACGGCTTCAATCGCGCGACGCTGGGCGTTCCGACCCGCGACAACGCCGATCTGACTGTTCGCCTCGCGGCGCAACAGTTCTGGACGGGACTTAATGAACCGGTGGAGCATTTCAATGCGGTGCTGAACTGGACGGGCGGCGGCCTGGGCCTCGACGACCTGGCTGGAGACTGGCTTGGCGGTTCAGTTGGCGGCCGGTTGAAGCTCGCCAATGCCGAGGGCAATGGATTGCTGGAAGCACGCCTGAAGCTGAGCGGCGCCGATGTTTCGCGGTTGGTGTGGGCGGGAGCCGAAGGTCCGGTAGCGGCGGGGGCGGCTGACATGACCCTCGCCCTCGATGCTTCCGGCAACAGCGTTGCCTCGATGCTGGAGGCCACAAGCGGATCGGGCGAAGTGCACACCGAAGGGCTGACGCTGGGCGGGATGAGCAGCGACGCCTTCGGTGCGATCCTCGCCTCGGCCGATGCTGTCGAGGGCGACATCACCGAGACGAAGGTCGACGCGATTGCGCGCGCCCAGGCCCTGCGCGGCGAGGCACGCCTCGGTGCGGTGGCGATCCCCTTCACCATCGCTTCGGGAAAGCTTCGCGCCGAGGCGATCACGGGTGGGGACGGTGCGGCAAACTTCGCTGGCGAGGCGGAAATAGACCTGCCCGGGCGTGTGCTTACGGGCCAGATTGCCATGCGGCTTGACGCCGGCGAGGAGGCGGTGGCGGGCGGAGAGCCGGAAATCGTGCTCGCCTTCGAGGGGCCGATCACCGCGCCGACGATGCGCATCGATGCGCAGCCGCTCAGCAACTACCTGTCGCTGCGCAAGTTCGAGCGCGAGCGGCGCCGGGTCGAGATGCTGCAGGCAACCGTGCTGGAGAAGCAGCGCCTGCGGCGCGAGGCGGCACTCTATCGGTCGCGTGCGCAGGCCCGGGCGGCGCTCGCCGAAGCGATGCGCATCCAGGCGCTCGAGGAGGAGCGCCGGCGACAGGCGGCAATGGAACAGGCCGAGCGCGATCGACTGGAACGCGAGGCGAGGATCGAAGCGGAGCGCCGGGCGGCCGAGCAGGCGCGACAGTCCGTCGCGCCTGGCACCGGAATCGGGGTCAGCCCCAATCAGGGCGTGATCCGCGAGGATTTGCCGCCCATTAGCGGACAGGACCTGAATTTTGATGCGCTGCCGGGCGTGAACTGAACACTTCAGCGAAGCAGCAAGCGCAGCCGCCGCGACCGGAGTCGGTTGGCGGCGATAGACTGCCGTCTCCCGCGTTAGCCCGAGCACTCCTCTGGCGGCGCCATTTCCCCGATCTGGGCCTTCACCGCGTCCAGCACGTAGACGCGCAGCGCCGAGGACAGATTGCTGTCGGCCGGACGCGAATCGTCGATCTCCGACAGGAGCGCGGCGAGCGGAATCCCGCGCCTTGCCGCAATGGATTTGAGTTCTACCCAGAACGGCTCTTCCAGGGAAAAGCTGGTGCGATGGCCGTGCAGTGTGGCGGAGTGCTTGCGGATCACCGCTGGGCTCACATTCCGATTCAAGGTGTTGGAGGATCGATTCAGTGCGTCATCGCAAGGTATTGAAACGGCACCACTTTCGCGTAAACGGCGACGAGGCGCGCCATCAATCGGAGTGGCCGTCCGTCTTCTCGAGCCGTCCCTGATCGAGCGCTTTCGCCGCCTTGTCGTTCAAGGCCCGGGTCAGGTTCTTTTCGGCTTTCGTGCGGCCGAAGGAAATCCTGTTCTGCTCGGCCTGGCGCTCCTTTTCGGAAACCACCTTCTGTTTGCGGAACTGGCGGAGATTGACCACGTCGCTCATGCCGCCTCCAATCGATCAGTTCTTCTTGCGAAAGGAATCGAGCGAGACGACCGAGCCACCCGGCTTCTTGCCGTCGTCGTCACCGCCGGCGTTCGGGGTCTCGTCGACCGCTTCCTCGGCCTTCTCGGCCGGGTATGCCGTGACCTCGGCGGCGTCGTTCTCTTCCTCCTCGCCTGCGGCGACGTCGAACTCGAGTTCGAAGCTGACGGAGGGATCATAGAAGCCGCGGATGGCGTTGAACGGGATGACCAGCTTTTCCGGAGTGTCGGAGAAGGAGAGGCCGATCTCGAACTGGCTCTCGGTCACCTTGAGATCCCAGAACTGGTGCTGGACGACGATGGTCATCTGCTCGGGATACTTGGACTTCAGGTGCTGCGAAATGCGCACGCCGGGCGCGCCGGTCAGGAAGGTGATGAAGAAATGATGATCGCCGGGCAGATGGCCGGTTGCCGCCACTTCGCTCAGGACCTTGCGAATGACGCTGCGAAGGGCGTCCTGAGCCAATATGTCATAGCGGATGTGGTCTTGCGCCATTACAGCCTGTCTTTCCTGATCGTCTCTTTTTTTGCCTTTTGCCGAAAACCGTCGACGGCGTCAAACGTCGATCGGCTGTTTCCAGTCGGTTGTCCGCCGGATCGAGCCGCGCCGGAGCGTCGCGAGTCATCTTGGAAGACAGCTATAAACCATTTCGGGTGAGGGGAGAAGGTGAAGGCTTCTGTTGCCAGGTGCCTTCGGACCCCGCCTTACGGTGCTACCCGCAAGGGCTTGATTTGAAGTGTCGCACTGCGATTAAGCAGCGAGACGTGCTTCAGCATAGTTGTCGTTTGCAACTACATTTTTGACCCGATAACGGCGGTATCATGCCGAGCAAAAAGTCGATCTTTACGCCCTTGTCGATCCTATTTCGCCCCCATCAAAAGCCGATCTGCTGCCGATCGGTTTTTGGTGGAGGCGCCGGGTACCGCCCCCGGGTCCAATGGGTTTATTACACCGCCCGTTTATTGCCATAGCTGCCAAGGCAGCACCCGACATATAGGAGCTTCGTGCCCGTCTGAAAAGGTCCTTGTGGCAAATCTTCAGCCGTTTGCCGGAGAATTCGAACCACACGTTCATTTGCGCTTGACTTGCCATCTTGGCGCGAAAAGACTGTTTTCCGGTGGTTCACGTGCCGCACAGGTTGTTGCCGAAAACGATAGAGGAGGACCGCATGACCGACTATCTGGCAGACGTGCGCAAATACGACAGCAGCGCCGACGAAGCCGTGGTGAAGAAGATCGTCAGCCATCTGGGAATTGCGCTGCGAAACCGCGACTCCTCGCTCGTCTCCTGCAGCGACCCCGACGAACTGGAGCGGGTCAAGGAGAAGTGGTGCGCCAAGAAACTCGGCGTCACCGGAGAGGCGGCGGACAAGGCGGTGGAAAAGGTCTGCGCCGCGATGGCGGACGACCGCTCGAAGTCTCGCGTGACCTTCTATTACCTGACGGCGAAGGAACTGGGCAAGCTCTCCGCGCTCGCCTGAGCGTGCTGCCATCGAAAAGCCGGGAAAAGGCGGTCTGTACCATTGGTCGGCCGCCGTCTTCGCCCTAGACTGGAGCGTGAACTCCAACCGACGGCCGTCCCCATGCAGCAATATCTCGATCTTCTCGCCCATGTGATGGAAAACGGAACCGACCGTTCCGACCGGACCGGAACCGGAACGCGCTCCGTCTTTGGCCATCAGATGCGCTTCGACCTTTCGGAAGGCTTTCCGGTCCTGACGACGAAGAAGCTGCATTTGCGCTCGATCATTCATGAATTGCTGTGGTTCTTGAGGGGGGAGACGAATATCGCCTATCTGCGGGAGAACGGCGTTACCATCTGGGACGAGTGGGCGGACGAAAAGGGCGAGCTCGGGCCGGTGTACGGCTACCAGTGGCGGTCCTGGCCGACCCATGACGGACGCCACCTCGACCAGATTGCCGCCGTGGTCGAGAGCATCCGCAAGAACCCGCATTCGCGGCGCCACATCGTGTCGGCGTGGAACCCGGCGCTGGTGGACGAGATGGCCCTGCCGCCGTGCCACTGCCTGTTCCAGTTCTACGTGAATGACGGGAAGCTGTCCTGCCAGCTTTACCAGCGTTCCGCCGACATTTTTCTTGGAGTGCAGTCGTTTTCCGACATCAAGTCCGTACATTCTGTTCTAACTAATTGGCTCAAAAGATTTTTCTCGGTACAAGGATCGGTACTGGTACACTCAGCTGCTTAACCGCCACAATATCTTTCTTCTACTCGATGTCTTGCTGGTCACTGTCGCCGTTGACACACTTGTTTGGCTCACACAGGAAATCCTAAATGGCCCGCCATCCCGAATATCAGTATCTCGATCTTATCGAACACCTGGTGGAAAAGGGTGATCGCCGTATCGATCGCACTGGTACCGGAACGCTTTCGACGTTCGGCGCGATGATGCGGTTCGATCTCTCTGATGGTACCTTCCCAGTCTACACCACCAAGCGTGTCTTCTGGAAAACTGCGGTCAAAGAGATGCTCTGGTTTCTAACGGGGCAGACTAACATCCAATCGCTTCTGCGCGAGAATGTCCGTATCTGGACCGACTGGCCGTTGGCGGCTTACCGCAAAGCTACAGGCGCGGAGATCTCTCAGGAAGACTTCGAGGCCAAGATCCTCGCCGATGACGAGTTTGCACAGAAGTGGGGCGATCTCGGTCCTGTATATGGAAAGCAATGGAGGCGTTGGGTTGACGCCCACGGCAAAGAGCACGATCAGATCGCTGGTGTCATCGAGACGCTGAAGACAAATCCTGCCAGCCGTCGGATGCTCTTCCATGCGTGGAACGTTGGCGAGCTTGATCAGATGGCGCTTCACCCGTGCCATATGACCTATCAGTTCTATGTAAGCGATATGCCTGATAGCACGGCAGAGACGTCCGCAAAGGGCAGGCTTTCTCTCCTCGTTGGCCAGAGATCATGTGACATAGGTTTAGGAAACCCCTTCAACATCGCTCAGCAAGCAGCGCTGCTTCACATGGTTGCGCAGCAGGTCGATATGGTGCCGAACGAGTTGGTCTGGGTAGGTGGCGACGTTCATCTTTATCTCAACCATATTGATTACGCCCAGACGATTTTAAGTAGGCAGCCAAAGCCGTTTCCGAAACTTTGTCTTGGACGTCGCCCGGCGTCAATTGATGACTATAGGATTGATGACTTCATTGTCACTGGATACGATCCGCATCCGGCCATCGATGTTCCAGTCGCCGTCTAGCCCGCTGGAGATCTCTGATCGATCGATCAGCTGGTAGTCTATCAAGCGGTCAGCCAACAAGGCTTCGATTTTTTAGGACTTATCCCATTCGAGGTATCTCTTATGGGCGAATTTCCCCACGCGCGTCGCCACGCTAAAAACTTGGTTCGATGAGGTGAGCATGCTCGGCCAAGTCGTTGAGTGTGTGACAACATAACGGGGACTATGAGTGACGCTACATAGAAATATGCCTTCGGAAATGTCTGACGATCCTTGGAAGCAGAGGTACGTGCCGGAGGAGGTTGCGCCTGAGGTTGCAAGAAGATTCCCCATTCTCGCTGTCCATCAGAGTTACGAGCCCGGTTCGCTGAAAGCGAGGCTCGTGCATTCACTCAACGAATGTTTAGAAAGAGGGCACTTCCCTCGATCACATAATAGATTGCGGATCAATCGATCTCGCTTTGCTCGGCTACTTGGGGTCGCGAAAGAAGCGCTTTTCAGATACAACGCTATATTTTCATCTTATGACGAAGTCCTTGAAATGGTAGAGCCCCTCGAAGCCTTGCTTGGCGGCGAGCATTGCGACCCTGTCTCCGAAGTCGGTGAACGTTTGGACAGCCGAGATGTCGCAAGCCAGGTTGTGGCTCGCTTTCCTGAACTTGCCATTCACCAGGACAATGAACCTGGCTCGACCCGCGGCCAACTCGTACGATTGCTCAACGAGTGCGTCATGGCTGGGCATTTTCCCAAAGCTCAAAAGGGGCGTATAGATCGCGAGCACCTTGCGGAGCGGCTTCAGACATCCGTGGGTAGTATCCGCAAGTACAAAAGTATCCTCGCGTCATACGACTCTATACTTCCTCACTTCGCACCTGCCGATGACATCGCTGACGAAGTGAAAAGGCGCTTTCCCAATCTCGCATTGCATCAGTTCTATCCGGCGGACTCGACCAAAGGCAAGCTGGTCAAAATGTTGAACGAGTGTGTGTTAGCAGGGAGAATTCCCCGATCCACCAATGTAATTATGATTAGTCTGACCTGCCACTGAGAATTTCCTCCAGAATGGATTAGAGTCCGGCCCATTGAGGACGGACGCATGAAGAAGCAGAGA